>NZ_JBLZRT010000125.1:0-55601 GCF_048564745.1 Microcystis sp. | reverse complement strand
GGTTAACAATTTGTAATATTCCTTGTTGACACCCTTACTGACAAAGAAAAAACTGAAATCAAGTCAGGATAAGGGTTGGAGTGCTTACTGCAAAAATTGTTAAGAAAGATCCCTATAAGGGATAGCTTGATAAGGGGGGTGTCTGACAGTTTTTAACACCTAACTACTTAAGCTTGTTGGTAGTGAGGATCAATTGCGATTAATTTATTAACAGTTTGATAGAATTCCTGCTGATAAAATTCCCGTTGATTGCTGTCGAGAGCATTAATTAATTGTTCTTGACAGTAGCGACGATATTCCATTAAACTAATTTTTTCCAGAGCTATAATAGCATTTTTTATCTGTTCTTCTGGCTGAAATATTTCTTGACTGGTATGTTCATTTAAGTGAAATAAAGAATTGAAATCACGATTTTTGTCTGTAGTTATCATCAATAAATGATTCTGTAAAGCTGACATCAAATCTCTTGGTTTAGTAATTTGGGTTTCTAACTCTAGAATTACTTGCCATAACCAACGATAATCAGGGACATTAAAAATTAAATCTTTTTCATCCAAAGATTCTAAAATTATTTCCCGATATTCAGGATAATGGAGATAGATTAATAATAGTAACCATTCGGCTGCTTCTGAGCCGTTTTTTTCGGATTTATCTAAGATGCTTTTCCTCTTGATTGCCAGAGATTTTCCCTGTGGACGGTGAGCTTCGTCGAACCGAGGTTTATTAACCTGTTTAGAGAGATTTTTTAAAATATATGGCAAACGAGTAGCATCTTTTTGAGCCAAAATTTCAGCACAATAATCTAGATAAAAAGTGCGTTGATTGCCATCGATTAACTTTTGCAGTAAACTCACCATACTGCTAGACACTTGTTGAAAATGTAGTCCCTGTTTTAAATCTTTGTTCACCAACATTTGCGATATTTGCCAATCAATCCAAAAAGGAGATTTTTCGATCAGTTCTCGATAACTAAGATATCCGTCAGCACGAGATTTAAGAAATTCATCGGCATCTTTACCATCGGGAAGATTGAGGATTTTTAGGTTAACTTGTCCTGAATAAACTAGGGAGTTAATTTCCTCGATCGCTCTTTGTGTCGCTTTAATTCCCGCTTGATCAGCATCAAAATTAAAGATTATTTGTTTACTTTCACTGTAGCGCAAAAGTAATTTAATTTGCTCTTGACTTAAAGCTGTTCCTAAACAGGCAACCACATTAGTAATACCAGCAGCATGGAGAGCGATTGCGTCAAAATAACCCTCGACAACTATCGCTAAATCTTGCTGAATAATTGCCTGTTTAGCTCGATCGAGAGCAAAGAGAGTTTTTCCTTTTTCAAATAGAGGAGTATCGGGAGAATTTAGATACTTTGGTTGTTCATTACCTAAAGTGCGACTACCAAAAGCGATCGCCCGTCCTTGACTATCAAAAATAGGAATCATTAAACGATCTCGAAATTGATCGTAATAACCACTACCATTTTGACGCGCTTTAATTAATCCCGCTTGTTCCACTAAAGCCACAGGATAGCGCTTTTGTTCCACTAAATAACGATAGAGCGTTTCCCAACCTTCTGGAGAATATCCCAGTTGAAAAGTTGTGATAGTTTCTGGGGTTAGTTGTCGTTGTACCTTGAGATAATCTAACGCTTTTTCCCCTTGGAGTTGACTAAGGGCGTGTTGATAAAAACTCACCGCCACGGCCATTATTTCGTATAATTGTTCTTTGAGGGATAATTTCTGTTCTAATTCCTGACGCTGTTCTACTGCTAGAGTTTTAATCGGGATTTGATACCTTCTAGCAAGATCGAAAACCACTTCACTAAAAGATTGTTTCCCCACTTCCATGAAAAATTTAATCCCGTTTCCCCCCGCACCACAGCCAAAACAGTAATACATTTGTTTGGCAGGACTAACCGTAAAACTAGGGGATTTTTCCTCGTGAAAGGGACATAAACCGACGTATTCCCTTCCCCTTTTTTTGAGGACGACTCTCTCGGAAATTAAATCCACAATATCAATTCTTTGTTTAACTTCTTCGATCGTATCTGGATGTAGTCTCGGTGTATCCATAATCAGTTATCAGCAGTCAGGAGTCAGATGTGAGTTTTAAGTGAGCAGTATATATTAAGTGAGCAGTATTAAAGCTGATCACTGAAAAATCTCCCCAACACCTACCACCCCCACTAACACCCTTTTTGACTCCCGGAAATTCGCACCCATAAGTAATAAGAAAGGACTTGACTTTGGCGGGGGCTTGTGCTACGCTTTTCTTATAATGGTAATCTGTGCAAATCTCATTTAACTCAAATATTTCAATTATGAATAAAATCTTTTAAAAATATTATCTCAAAATCTCCCGACAAAAGCAAGCAAAATTTTGCCAATAATTGTTAAGTTTTGTTAAAAAGAAATGCAGAGACGGGCAGGAAAAGAACTGATTACTGATCACTGAAAAACTTCCCCACTGCGATGGCTGCATTTTGTCCTCCGAAACCGAAACTAAGACAGAGACAATTGTGCAGGGAAAAATTAACAGCCGATCTAATTAAATTTAATTGAAAAGGCGACTCGCGCACACCGACACAAGGGGGAATTAGCTGATTTTTCAGAGCCATTAAACAAAAAGCCACACCTAATGCCCCCGAAGACCCTAAAGTGTGTCCTGTTGCGCCTTTTGTCGAGCTTACAGCCACTTGCGAACCAAAAATGCTGGCGATCAGGTTTGCCTCCCGTTCATCGTTTAAACGGGTGCTAGTGCCGTGGGCGTGAATGTAATTAATTTCATCTTTTCTTAATTGACTTCTGTGCAAACATAGTTCTATGGCTTTGGTAGCGCTACGATTATCCACCGCCGGGGCGCTAACATGATCGGCATCGCAGGTAAAACCATAGCCCAAAATTTGCCCGTAGATGGCGGCATTTCTGCTTAAAGCCAGTTCTTCCGATTCAAGGACTAAAATCGCGCCACCTTCCCCCAAAACTAAGCCTTCCCTAGCTCTATCAAAAGGATAACAGCCCGTTTTCGCCAAAGCTCCCATCTGTTCAAATCCCACCAGAGTTAAGGGAGTGATCGGAGTTTCGATCGCCCCGACTAAAACTCGATCGCATTCTCCCATTTTGATTAATTCTACACCCTGAGCGATCGACCAGATGCCCGTGGCACAGGCCGCCATGGGTGCTAAGACTGGGGCGCCGGTTTCTATCAATCTAGCGGTCAATACCGAGGCGCGATCGGGTAAACTATCTAACCAGTTTTCTACTATTCCCGTCGCTGCCATCCGTTCCCATAAACCCTGACAACCGCGACTAGAACCGATAGTGACAGCACAATCCTTTAAGGGAGGGGTTAACTTCGCGTCTTCGAGGGCAGCAATCAGGGCAATTTTGGTTAAATCCTCTAAAAATGCTGGTTTGTGACCGATTAAACCCAGGGGTAACGCGGGTAAATCAGAAAAGGGTTGTTGTCTAGTTATACCAGTTTTGCCCTCTAGTAATCTTTGCCAACTCTGACTTAAATTTCCCAGAGAACTGATCAACCCAATTCCCGTCACCACAACATTCATTGATCAGTTATCAGTTATCAGTTATCGGAATATTAAATGATTGGGTGGGTGACGGCGAACATTAAATTATCGTCCCGCGAACCCACCCAATCTGAGGGCTATTTTTTCAGATTTTCTGCACCGGAAATAACTTTGGCCGAGTCAATTTTATCCCCTTGTTTAATCGTATCGATCACTTCCATTCCCTTAGTGACATAACCAAAAACGGCATAATCACCATCGAGGAAATTGATATCCGACAGGGCAAAATAAAACTGAGAAGAAGCGGAATTAGGTTGTTGAGAACGGGCCATCGCGATCGCACCGCGTTTATGGGGTAAAGCGACGATGGGAGTGCGCGACGTGGCCTGTTGACCGATTGCTTTCCCATAAATCGGCTCTTTTTCGTCTTTAAGGAGAATTTCTAGGGGAACATAACGAGGTTGCTTGGTTTCTGGATCAACAAAACCACCGGTTCCGCGACCTTGGGGATCACCACCTTGGGCGACAAAAGGCTGCGGTTCTGTAACCACGCGATGGAAAGTTAAACCATTATAAAAACCTCTCTCCACCAGATCCACAAAATTACCGGCAGTAACTGGGGCCGCATTGCCATCAATTTCGATCGTTACCGGTTTACCTTTGATGATCATCTCGACGACAGCAGTTCCATCTAAGCGGGGTTTGTAATTATCCATGTTGACACTGCCCGAACTGGCAGGTTGAGAGGTTTGGGTGATACTAGAATTATCGGGGGTGGAGTTAGCTTCTGGGGAAGAACAGCCGAAAAGTGTGGTCGTTGTGATTAAAAAAACACAAACCACAGACAGCCAGCCAGATTTTCTTATCTTCATCATTTTATAGCCAAAAAGAGCGAAAAAAGGCCTACAATCCCTCTAGAGGAATTTCCAGAAAACGAGCGAGTTCCGCTCCTTGATTTTCCAATTCCGAGAGGGACATCGGATCACCGACGCGAGTTAGAGGGATATCGCGACGCTGTTTAATCCGTAGGAATAGTTCCCGTTTCGGGTTGAGTCCTTCTCGCACTTCGGCCCGCACAGCTTGCGCATCTTCCAGGGGCCAATCGAGATCAATGCGACGATTTTTGCCGGGGTAGCCCCAACGAAAGATTTTAACTTTGCCGGTTTCCTTATTAAACTCGTTGTAACCACCTCCGACATTCCAGAGGAGAGATAACCAGAGATAGATGGCTAAAAGGGTCCCCGCAGTGCCATAAAAGAGGAGGGCGACCCCTTGGGGAATGAATTGTAAGGCACTGGTATCGCTAACGAGAAGTAGATTGACCTTAAAATAACTGGAAAGACCGGCAAGGAGAAACCCTAGACCGCCAATAGAGACGATTACAGCCCAAAAATAGTTACTAGGGCGACGCGCTCCCACTACTTCTTGCCGTAGGATCAGGCTATCTTTACTTGTTGTTTGCGCTTTCATGAATTCTTTTTAAGGTTGCCTAGAGTTATTTTACCAGCTTTTTTCTCGCCACTTCCCCAACCCCGCCCCAGGGATACAGCCGTTGATTTTTCTGAGTGTACCCATGTTTGTCATAATATTTACTTATAGGTGAGTGGGGGAAGTTTAGGGGAAAATTCCCTAATCGTAATTCTCCTCGGCAACAATCATGCGTTATATTTATTCGGGGTTTCCTTAATTTGTACCCAGTAACGGCACATTCAGATACAGCACGGGTTATGGTCTTTTGTCAAGGGGGAAGTCTAATAATAATTATAATTCCTATGTTGATGTTAACTTAGCACCCCACAGACAAGGTGCGTTACATTTTATGGTTCTTCGTTACTTGGTATGGTTCGATAGGGTGGCGTAAATCGACTAAATCCTTATCTGGCAAAAGATTTAATTGATTAGTTCGCTCTAGATCAAAAACAATTGACAAAAATCGCTAAATGCCTTTCTCTATAAGGGTTCCATCCCTTATAACCCTCGTCCATTGCATAAGACAAACCGAAGAACCCATTTTATTAAAGCACCAGGTAATAGCGGCGTGCTGCTACGCAGTGCCTTGGAAACCTCACTATCGTTCAACACTTCTCATCCATCATCCATCTTCTCCTTGCTGCCTCACGAGCTAAGTCGAACTTAATTTTGAACTTATTATTCTCCAGAATTTCCTGAATTGATCTAAGCTCATGATACCCTAAATGGTCTGCTAAATAAGCTTCTATCAAAACCTCCACCAGTTGAGTAATAGTATCTTTCGGCATTTGAATATGTTGCCGAATATAATTTATTGCCTTTCTATCATCGGTCAGCACTTTGCCACCGATACGTCTGGCGACAACAAAACAGGACAGTTCTGCATCACTCGCACGTTTTGATTGAGGGACGTTTGACATCTCAACTAAATCCTCGATCTCTAGAGGAAATGTTGTAATTTCACCATAATCAATTAGTTTTTTGTAATAATTTAAACTATCAGAATGTCCCTGCTCAAATTCTAATTGAACATACACTGTAGTAATCACAGAGTATCCAAGCAATTTAAGAAGATGAAAGCGATTAATGTACATGAAGTGAATAATCGCACAAGTATCGATAGATACTACGCCCATCATTAACTACTGACCTCCAAAAACGTTAGAAGTTCATTTAGAAGCTGATAACCATCTTCCAAAGGTAGCAGTAGCATATCTAGGAGCTTATGGTGAGTAATCTCTCCTCTTCTATATGCCTCCGTACACAAATCAATGAAATGCCAGGACAAACCTTGACGTATAATTTGTGCAGATTTACTTCGCATACCTGAAGATAGCGTTGGTGGAGTCTCAGGATCAAATTTCTCGTCATGTTTAATGACCAAACGTTTTTCTTGAATTAATGGATCTTGTAAAGCCTTATCGAGCCATTTAAGCTCAGATAAACGGATAATTACCACTTGAGAACTGACTCGAAATCGTTCAGCAATTCGCCGAATGAGACTAACCCAAGCTTCGTAGCTTTCTGCGGGTGAGTAATCTGACTCAATTCTTTGTTTTGAAACTAGAAAGCTGCCTGCAAAACTATTGGCTCTCCACTCAAGTTCAGACCGAGCATTTAAAGATTTTAAGTATGTAACTTCCTGCCCTTCAGAAGAGTCAAATAAAGCATGACAGTACTCATGAGCGGCAGAAAAATTTTGTCGGTATAAATCATCAAGATAGTTGATGAGAATACAGTGACCAGCGACCGGATGGTTAATATATAGTCCGGATATATTTTTATCTTCTAATTGACGTTTGAATATATGAATGCCTTGATTTCTGATTAACTCAAATATATTTTCTACTGGCTGTTGCCCTAAACCCAAACGTTCTCTCTCCAAAGAAGCTGCTTCTTCACCTTGTCTTTTGAAGTAGCTATGATTAAACGGATATTGTGCGTAATTAGGAATTTTTGTAGGCTGACGCTGAAATACTTCCCTTTCTAGGAAATCTTCGTACTCACAAAGCCGAACAAATTCCTGAATAGCAATGCGATCGCTTTTAGAAAGGGCAGCGTTGCGACGAAACATTTCTTGAACTTGGGACTCTGCTGATGGGTAGTCGCCTGTAACTAAGTACCTGAAGTCACGGCGGTACATCACAGATAACAACACCAACTGGTCGCCAGTAATTCTATTCCTGCCTTCTTCAATATCTAGATATTCCTGCAAACTTATTTGAAGACGCAATGCCGACTCTTGCGGAGTAATTGAAAGACTTTCTCGCGCTTTCTTGAGCTTTCTGCCTAAAACTACATAATCAAATGCCATCGCTAATGAGAAAAACAGGAATCCAGTCCCATTATATTGGGAGCATTTCATTTATGCAAATGAGTAATTATATAGTCATTTCAATTAAAGGTGAGATGCTCCCCTATTTTTAGCTCGGATTCACTCTTGCTAAAAATTCTACCAGACAAATAGAAAAAAAGGGAGGTCTAAGAACCCCCCTCAATAGTTAATAATTAGATGACAGCCAAATTAGTAGCGGCCGGCGTTGGGTTTATGAACAATAAAGCTCATGGTTTGACATTGTTTGATGTTGTCAAAAGCGATAACGCGGATGTAGCAATCAGAATATTCAGTGCGGCACTCGCGAACTTCATTAAGAACTTCTTGGGGGCCAGAAACAGAGAATAAAGGCAGTTTCCACATCGTCCAATGATAATCTGCGGGTTTGGGATCTTTTTCAAATTCCACAGCAGGAATATAACCCTGATCGATCATGTATTGAATTTGTTTAGCAATTTGTTGATCGGTGAGGGGGGGCAAGTAGGAAAGAGTTTCGTAACGCTTCTCTTTAGGTAAAGTTTTCATGGGTTTCTTGATTCCTTATGGGTTGGGTAGATCATCAACATCGAGATTTAATTCCGATGTCTCTGGTTGACTTATAGCAGTACGGGTGAGACGTTCCAAAAGTTGCCGACGATGTTCGGTATTGTCATTAATAATTCCCGTTTTTACCATCTCTGGCAAGAACTCTAAAACCTGTTCGGCTAGATGTTCTCTTACCGTCATGATCCGCAAAACTAACTCTTTATTCTCAGTCATTAACCCCGCAATATAGGCCTCGCCATCCTGAATGGAATGGCTAGAAGTATAGTGACTCAGCCAAATAGCCAAAGTCGGATTAGTTTCTGACAATTGATCGATAATCGTGCGAACCGCTTGGTAAGTTAGGTAACTTTGTAAGACTTTCGCGGTATCTTGAACAACTTTTTTCGGATACATTTTATACAGTTTTCAGTTATTGGCTAGACAGTTATCAGTGTTGAAATTCTAGCGACTGCTTGCCGATTTTGGGCAAGTCCCCGGCATTATTTTGCACCGATAACTGCTAACAACCTTCTGAAGGGCTGTATTAGAGGGTATCCATAGCCTCGAACTCGAATTTGATTTCTTTCCAGAGTTCGCAAGCGGCAGCCAGTTCAGGACTCCAACGGCAAGCTTCCCGGATAACGTCGTTACCTTCGCGGGCCAAGGAGCGTCCTTCGTTACGAGCTTGGATACAAGCTTCCAGAGCCACACGGTTAGCGGTGGCACCAGGTGCGTTACCCCAGGGGTGGCCGAGGGTTCCACCACCGAACTGTAAGCAGGAATCGTCACCGAAGATTTCCACCAGCGCGGGCATATGCCAAACGTGGATACCACCAGAAGCAACCGGCATTACCCCGGGTAAGGAGGCGTAGTCTTGGGTGAAGAAAATACCACGAGCGCGATCTTCTTCTACATAGTCTTCACGCATCAGGTCAACAAAACCCATCGTGATCCCGCGTTCACCTTCAAGTTTACCGACAACGGTTCCCGAGTGCAGGTGATCACCACCAGAGAGACGTAAGCACTTAGCTAAAACGCGGAAGTGGATACCATGATTTTTCTGACGGTCGATAACCGCGTGCATTGCCCGGTGAATGTGGAGCAGTAACCCTTTGTCGCGGCAGAATTTCGCCAGGGTGGTGTTAGCGGTGAAACCACCGGTGAGGTAGTCGTGCATGATGATGGGGGTTTTGATTTCGGCGGCGAATTCAGCCCGTTGCATCATCTGCTCGCAGGTAGGAGCAGTTACGTTGAGGTAATGTCCTTTAACTTCGTTGGTTTCTGCTTGGGATTTAACGATCGCCTCTTGGACAAAGAGGAAACGATCGCGCCAACGCATGAAGGGTTGAGAGTTAATATTTTCGTCGTCTTTGGTGAAGTCTAAACCACCGCGAAGACATTCATAAACGGCACGACCGTAGTTTTTAGCGGAAAGGCCGAGTTTGGGTTTGATGGTGCAACCGAGTAAGGGGCGACCGTATTTGTTTAATTTGTCCCGTTCAACGGTGATACCGTGGGGAGGACCTTGGAAGGTTTTGATTAAAGCGACGGGGAAACGGATATCTTCTAAACGGAGACCGCGTAGAGCTTTGAAACCGAAAACGTTACCAACGATCGAGGTGAGGATGTTGGTGACGGAACCTTCTTCAAATAGATCTAAAGGATAGGCAACGAAACAGAAGAACTGGTTATCTTCGTTGGGTACGGGTTCGATATCATAACAACGGCCTTTATAGCGATCGAGGTCGGTTAAGTTATCGGTCCAAACGGTGGTCCAGGTACCTGTGGAAGATTCCGCCGCTACCGCCGCACCTGCTTCTTCAGGAGGAACTCCGGGTTGGGGTGTCACCCGGAAGCAAGCTAGTAGATCGGTATCTTTGGGGGTGTAGTCGGGGGTGTAGTAAGTCAGGCGGTAGTCTTTTACGCCGGCCTGGAAACCTTTGGATTTGGCTTGCACCATTGGGATTATTCCTCCATAAACTGCATGATTAGTCGCACCTGTAAAATCTCGCCGTCAACCGACATAGATTTTTCTTAAGCTCCTTTCCCCTGCTGCTAGGAGCGAAGTTAGGGAGCAATTTTCACTAATGTTTTTTTCAACTGATCATCTTAACACGAACTTTACCCTATTCTGATCATTTTTTTTCTCTATCCCTAAAAT
The DNA here is from genome assembly GCF_048564745.1 of Microcystis sp. Lineage (NCBI taxonomy): Bacteria > Bacillati > Cyanobacteriota > Cyanophyceae > Chroococcales > Microcystaceae > Microcystis > Microcystis sp. The sequence goes on along the minus strand of NZ_JBLZRT010000125.1, from coordinate 45,584 downwards.
TTTGATTGTTTTTTTTTCTCGGGGGGATTAGTTTCTTTAATCTGTCGTCATCTAACTTTGACAATCTCTACAAAAACACAAAAAAATCAACAAAAATTTACCTGATTGACACGCAGAAACTTCTGCTCATCAGGCTTTGAGCGATTAAAGCTAATCCTTAATTGAGGAAGATTATCAATAATTACAACCTCAAAAAATGTCGGCAATCGCTAAAGATGAATTAGATTTCTAAGCAATTATACCCAGTACCTAGAGGACAGTTAGACAGCAGTGAACTCTAGATAAATTAGGTCTAATTACTCAGTAATTATTGTTGAGATTTTTGGCTTGTGAACGATTATTTTCCCCTTCAAGAATTATGGTTATTGTTGCCATTAAAACGATGACGTTCTGGAAATAGCGTGACCAATAACTGATTGATATAGACCTTTCCGACCACCGATGCTTGATTCGGTCGGTTAGTAGTAGATGCTTGTTCTCTGGTTTCCGTAGGACCTGCCTCGGCCACCATTTCCTCGCCATCCCAAGGACTGGCCACGGTTTCGGCGACCACTTCCTCCACTGACGGGACTGGGGACACTTGACTGACTACGGGTTGCGGTTCCGGTAAAGGGGGTCTTTCCGGTTCCGATGGGGTCGCTGACACCTCGATGGTAATTTGACGGGAAGTATCTCCGATCAGGGAACCGGACGGCACGAGCGACATCGCTGCCACAGAAGCATTAAAAATCGTTGTGGTTGACCCAATACAGGCATTCTCACCGATTTCACCCCGACCGACGACCAGAACACCTGTACCCAAAATTGCTCCCGCACCGATAGCAATAACACCCTGATAGGCGGTTAAAATTGTTCCCATACCCAGGCAAGCACCCGCACCGATAATTATTTGGCTATTGGGGGCTGCTCGGAGAATCACCCCCGGAGCCACGATCGCACTCTCATGAATGGTGACATCACCATTGACATAGAATTCCGAGCGGCTAATAGGTTGAACGGGGGGTAAGGACATAATTGACAGTCACTCAGTGATCAGTGATCAGTGAGCGGGGGTTAGGGGGTAGGGGTTAGAGTTTCGGGTATTTTTCCCGATCCGCCAACACCTAACACCTATCTCCGTTCACCGATCGCCGAGTCCTGAAATTAAGGGCGTTGAATAATCGATTCGAGAACACGACGTTTCGCTTGGGAGTCAATCCCGATCAGACGAACGTATTCCCCTTGATGGTCGCGCAGACAGGTTTCTAAAGCGGCCACCACATCGGATTCGCGACTGCTCTCGATCGGGGTGCAGCTTTGCCAAGAACTGGTTTTAAAACGACGTTTATCCGCGTGTTCGGCCCCGATTTTGTGACCTTGGTTCAATAAAGAGCGAATTTGAGTGATCGTTTCTGCGGTTAAGGTACTGGTTAAAGTGGCAGTACCGCCGCCAGAAGAACCAGAAGCATAGCTTTTGAAACTCGGTTCAGCAACGGTGGCGGTTTTACTGCTGCCATTACTACTCACCGAACCATCGGGACGCTGAATCACCGTTTCTAAAACCCGTTTTTTGGCCTTAGCATCGATACCCAGTAAGCGGACGTATTCGCCGCTATGTTCCCGTAAACAATCTTCCAAAGCAGTAATTACATCGGATTCGCGATTGCTTTCGATCGGGGCGCAACTCTGCCAAGAACTGGTTTTAAACCGGCGTTTATCCGCGTGTTCGGTGCCGATTTTGTAGCCTTGGGCGAGCAGGGAACGAATTTGAGCGATCGTTTCTCCACTTAAGCTACCACTGCTGCTATGACTGGCTCCGTTACTAGCGGGGGCGCTGTAGCTGCTGGCTTTGCCGCTGCCGTTACTAGCGGGGGCGCTCCCGGGGCGGTGAATAATCATTTCGACGACGCGTTTTTTCGCTTGCGGGTCGATCCCGATCAGGCGGACATACTCATCGCTATTTTCAGTCACGATCGCTTCAATATCGCGAATGATGCCCGCTTCGCTCTTGGTTTCGATCGCCGGTCCGGTTAACCAAGAACTGGTTTTAAACCGGCGTTTATCCGCGTGTTCGGTGGCGATTTTCAGTCCTTGGGCCAGCAGGGAACGCACTTGTACCGACAGGTCGGAATGGCCGTTACCGTTGCCATGACCGCCGTGGACGGCGGTGGTGGTGCGGGCCGGTTCTCCCGGGGTGTCTTCGGGGCGTTGGATAATCATTTCCAGTATGCGCCGTTTAGCGGCGGGATCGACTCCGATCAGGCGGACGTATTCGCCTTGCAGGTCTCTGAGGGAGGCTTCTAGGGATTGGGATACCTGTTCTTCGCGGCCACCGTCGATAAAGCCGGCACTTAACCAAGAACTGGTTTTAAAGCGGCGTTTGTCAGCGTATTCGATGCCGATCTTGTAGCCTTGGGAGAGGAGGGAGCGAACCTGCGCTCGAATGTTTGTATTTAAACTCATAGGTGTCACCGAATTTCTATATAGCGTCTCATTAGCGATGTTTATAGCGGCTGCTGGTGCAGGAGTCGCTGGGCTGTGGGCTTTGACCGGGACGCTGGGGGCGAGGTCGATATCGACAATGTGACGGGTGAAGGCTCGATCGATTTCTGTGACATCGGGTAAGCGATCAGCCTGCTGTTGGCTGGTGATCACGGAACCGGATGGCACGAATTTACCGGCGGGGATTTCCACGTCTTGAACGAGGGCGTGCATCATGACGATGCAATCGGCCCCGATGCGGGCATTAAAGACGGTGGAGCGAAAACCGATAAAACAGCGATCGCCCACATAGGCAGGCCCGTGAATGAGTGCCATGTGGGTGATGCAGCTGCCCCGGCCGATCCACACCGAATATTCTCGGCCGTCATCTCCCACCACACGGCTTTTTTCTAAACCGTGGATGATTGCTCCGTCCTGAATTTTGCTGTCGTCGCCAATGTGAAAGGGGGTTCCTTCATCGGCGCGGATGGAAGTCCCCGGAGCGATCACCACTCGCGCCCCGATCTCGATAGCGCCACTGAGGTTAGAGAAGGTGTGGACTTTGGCACTCTCGTCTATGCGCGTTTCCTCTGGGGATTTGGTCCGCTTTTTCGGACTAGCCGCCGTTGTGCGGACGACCATAGTTAGTCTTCCTCCATACTGAATTTGGCTGGCTGGTTGTTAATTAACTGTGTTTGGGTTCTATCGATGTTTAACCGGATTGACGAAATTCGTCTCTCTTGCTGTAGAGGGTGCGATTTTCTACGGTTATAGTGTCAATAATCCCCACCACCATCGCGTCAAGGGGGCGATTGTTCTGCCCGTCTTCGATACGGGCGGCTCCTCCCCGGGACACTAGCACCCATTCATTAAGCCCCGCTCCGACAATATCACCCGCTACTTCGTATTTAGGCAAAAGTTGCCCTTGGGCGTCGATGAATTGCAAAAGCAGAAGTTTCACTCCCGTCATACTGCGCGGTTTCAGGGTGCTAACGACGGTTCCGCAAACTTTGGCAATTTGCATGGAATTTGTTTACACTAAAAGTTAGTTGCGCTCTAGATTCGTCTTAAAGGTTGTGGGTTAACACTTTCACGAAACTGTTCCACGGCTTCTGTATAACGAATGGGAAGAACGTATTCGAGGTTTTCGTGGGGACGGGCGATGATGTGGGTCGAGAGGACTTGACCACCTTTAACACGATTAGATGCCGCTTCTGTCCCCGCCGATACGGAGGCCTGTACTTCCGAAACGTCCCCCCGGACGATGACGGTGACGCGACCACTACCAATTTTTTCGTAACCTACTAGGGTTACGCGGGCGGCTTTTACCATGGCATCAGCCGCCTCGACGACGGCTGGGAAACCCAAGGTTTCCACCATGCCCACTGCAATTGACATAATATTTTTGTCTCCTAATGGTTGGCTTTCTTCGACTCTATAGATGCTGACCCCGATTAACGGTGTTTAATAGCTGCGGAATTGCTCTACTTCTTCGGTGTAGCGAATGGGCAGCACGTATTCGAGGTTTTCGTGGGGACGAGCGATGATATGGGTAGATAGCACTTGTCCTCCGTTAACCCGGTTGGCGTTTTCCACTCCGGCAGCCACAGAAGCTTGCACTTCTGAAACGTCTCCCCGGACAATGACAGTGACGCGACCACTACCGATCTTTTCGTAACCCACTAGAGTCACCCTGGCGGCCTTGACCATGGCATCGGCCGCTTCCACAACGGCGGGAAATCCTAGGGTTTCAATCATTCCTACTGCAATTGGCATTTTTTTGTTCCTCGCTTGTCAAGCCAAACTAAACTATTAATTTCGTTAGCGTTATCAACTTTGTTTCAGTCAAATTCTTTCCTTGTTACTTTTCCTGCTCTAGCTTTGGTGGCAGTCGGGATCGTGGCAAGGTGGGGGTAAGACCATCCTAAATTTTATCTCGATCGTGACCGTTTTCATCCACTAATTTTATTTTCTAGGGCTGGTTGGTAAAAATTTGACGAGTCAGGCAAAATTATCAACCTAAAAAAAGCATAGGAAACTATGACACCTTTGACAATATAAAACATTATGATTATTTCTCATCTTCCGGTTAACGAAAGTTAATCATTCCTTCCCTTCGTCCATCAGCCTCAGCAATTCTCAAGAGATTTACAGCTAAAACCTTTGCTATGACTGCATTTCCGCTTTAACTTTTCCCTTGGCAGCTTGATTGTCTCTGCTGGATTTACTGGCAGATAAAAGCCTATTTTTCGCTGATTTCGGCTTTTTTATAATTTTTTTATACTATATACGGCTGGGGTTGGGGAGAGAGGGAGCCTTTTTCAGTGATCAGTAATCAGTGAACCGAAAACTCACCTCTGATCACTGGTAACTGATCACTGATGACTGACTCTAGCGATCGATCTCGCCTTCGTAGGGTTGAACACCGATCGAGGGATAATTATCGTGGTTAGGGCTGAAAACTTCTAACACTGCATGGGCCAACTTTTGGAAAAAGTCGGGACTCTCGTGCAAGGATTTAAGTGCCGCTTCTAATTCAGGACGGGAGAAATCGAAGCCTTGGGAGCGAGCTATCTCTAGCAATTGCTGAGGATCTTGGGTTGAGCGCATTTTTTGACCCAATTCTTCGTTTTTAGCGGCTAAGGCGAAAAAGTCGAACACTTGATTTTTAGACATATAAATACTTTTCCTTTGATGATTAAAGGTGTGGCCTCGGCGGCGTGGAGGTTAAACTGCCTAGTATGGTTTATTTTTATCCTACCAGTCAGGAGATATCCTCAAAGCAAAAGTTTCGTTTTTCTTTGCTTGTATGGCTGAGTATGCTTTTTCTGGGGTGTGGGCTTCGGCCGTGAGCTCAGCCGAACGGGTGTGGGGTGTGGGGTGTGGGGTGTGGGGACAATAAATAAAAATAATCTCCTGACTCCTGACTCCTGACTCCTGACTCCTGACTCCTGAATCCTGCCGACCGCCGACCGCTTCTTTCAAGTCAGAGAATAAATAGCCTAAAATAGAAACCTGCACTCTTGTTTCTGTAGCCAGCATCATGAATAAGTCCCCACGTCGTTACCATATCACCACCTTTGGTTGTCAGATGAATAAAGCTGACTCCGAACGCATGGCGGGTATTTTAGAAGATTTGGGGTTTCAATGGTCTGAGGATGCCAACGAAGCCGATTTAATCCTCTACAATACCTGTACAATTCGCGATAATGCCGAACAGAAGGTTTATTCCTATCTCGGCAGACAGGCTAAACGCAAACAAACTCAACCCGACCTTACTCTAATTGTCGCTGGCTGCGTGGCTCAACAGGAAGGGGAACAATTATTAAGACGGGTTCCCGAAGTGGATTTAATTATCGGTCCCCAACACGCAAACCGCTTGGGAGACTTATTACAACAAGTTTTTGACGGTTCCCAGGTGGTGGCTACCGAACCCATCCACATCATGGAAGATATCACCAAACCGCGCCGGGATAGTAGTATTACCGCTTGGGTGAACGTCATCTATGGTTGTAATGAACGCTGTACCTATTGTGTGGTTCCGGGGGTGCGCGGGGTGGAACAATCGCGCACTCCTGCGGCAATTCGAGCAGAAATGGCACAATTAGGACAACAGGGTTATCAAGAAATCACCCTTTTAGGTCAAAATATCGATGCCTACGGACGGGATTTACCCGGAGTGACGGCAAGCGGCCGACATCTGCACAATTTCACCGATTTACTCTACTACGTTCACGATGTGGCCGGCATTGAACGTCTCCGTTTTGCCACCAGTCACCCCCGCTATTTTACCGAACGTTTGATTAAAGCTTGTCAGGAATTACCTAAAGTTTGTGAACATTTTCATATCCCTTTTCAATCGGGGGATAATGATATCCTCAAGACCATGAAACGGGGCTATACTCAGGAAAAATACCGACAAATTATTGCTAATATTCGCGATTTAATGCCGGATGCTGCCATTAGTGCCGATGCGATTGTCGGATTCCCCGGAGAAACAGAGGCACAGTTCGAGAATACTTTAAAATTAGTCGATGAGATTGGTTTTGATCAATTAAATACGGCGGCCTATTCTCCCCGTCCCGGTACTCCTGCCGCTATTTGGGATGATCAATTAAGTGAGCAGGTAAAAAGCGATCGCTTACAAAGATTAAATCATTTAGTGGCCACAAAAGCCGCTGAACGTTCCCAAAGATATTTAGGCAGAATTGAGGAAATTTTAGTGGAAGACGTTAACCCTAAAGATGCTGGTCAAGTTATGGGAAGAACTAGAGGCAATCGCTTAACTTTCTTTACGGGAAATATTGAGGAATTGCGCGGCACATTTGTTAAGGTTAAAATTACCGAAGTCCGTCCCTTTAGTTTGACGGGAGTGATCTTTTAAGTAGTGGTGCAAAACTAATTTCTTGGTTAGGAGAGGCAATAGGCAATAGGCTTCGGCCGTGAGCTCAGCCGAACGGCAAAAGGTAGTTAAATATGTGTAACTAATTTTGCTTAGGTACTTAATAGTTCACAGTGACCCCTCTTATTCAGGGGGATCCCCCCGCCTATCGGCACCCCCCTTATCAAGGGGGGCAGGGGGGATCAAAGGCAAAATCTATCTTCAATTTAATTATAACTAATTACTTACTTTATGGATATTATCGCTATTTTGCAGCAAGATTATCAAAGATTTCCCCTCGATCAAACCTATGATATTTATGCTGATAACGTTTATTTTCAAGACCCTCTCAATCAATTTCGGGGGATTAAACGCTATCGGGAAATGATTGGTTTTATGAGTCAATGGTTCCAAGCTATCAAGATGGATGTCCACGCAATTGAACAGCAGGGAAATATTATTAATACCCGTTGGACATTGCACTGGACAACCCCTTTACCTTGGCGGCCTCGCATCGCTATTTCTGGACGCAGCGAATTAACTCTCGATGACAATAATCTGATTATTTCTCATATCGATTATTGGGATTGTTCGCGCTGGAATGTGCTGCGTCAGCATTTACCTTTTCCCGGTTCTTAACTAGATTTTTTAACCAGAAAATGCCGACCAACGAGCGCTCGTTTGCTTGACAAAATCCTGTAAAAATGCTAGGCGTTGATTTTGTTCCCAGACCTGTTTAACTTTATTCTGCAAACTCGTCCAATTCCAATCATTATTCAGTTGCTCGTTAATTTCCTGTTCTTGGAAATATTCAACTAAACTTAAACCAGCTAAACGAGTTAGATAGGCTGCTCCAATTCCCTGCACTGTACCACCGGCAATATAAGTAATCGCATTTCCCTTGAGAATCGTTCCCAATGCCTGGGTTGTCACCTCTACCATGCCCAATTGTACCATCATTTTACCCAGGGTAGTCATGGCTGTTTTTGCTTGTTCAAGAGACATTTTTTGTTGATAAATTGCCCCTAAATCCACTAACATTTGAGCGTTAGTGGCTGCCGCTAAAACTAAATCTAGGGCCGCAAGAGGATTAGCAAAAGTGGCGGTAGCGGCTATCCATTGGTATTGTTCGATAACAGGTAAAGCCTTTTTGCGTCGGGATTGATTAAGTAATTGTTTGGTTTCCTTGACTAATTCGAGCGCTTGTCTCCAGATAGTTCCCAGAACTAATTCGGACTTTTCTTGTTCGATAATTTGTCGGAGATAATTATCTAGATTATCAATAACAATAGCTTGGGGTTCCGTCCATTCCTTGATTTCTCCATTGCTTTGATGTTGACGAACTTTTAGGGGTTCAGGGGCAGCAGCTATGGCTAAAATATGATGAGCGGGAATAGTTTCTTTTAGTCTTTGTTTCAGGGAAAGAAGTATTTCTTCTCTGGTTTCGGCAGGTAAACGATCCTGTTTATTCAGTAACAGGATAACACGCTGGTGCATTCGATCGAATTGCTGGAGGATTTGCCATTCGGAATCGCTTAAATCCCCATTGATCAGATACAAAACTAAGTCGGCTGCCAGGGACTTTTTCTGGTTAGCGGTGGAATCGAAAGTTAGAAGCGGTTCCGTTTCCAGAAAAGCGATAGATTCCCCAAAGTTGCCGCTTTCTAGTAGTTTTTTTAAGGCAGTTTTACCAGTTTTTCTCGCACCGGTAATGGCAATTTTCAGGTCTTGGCGACTAAATTCTTGATTTAATTGGGTTAAACTGGTTTTGAGAGGGGTTAAGTCTTGATTGGGGTCTTCTTTGCCCAGATAATTAATTATCTTCTCAGCCTTGCTAATCCCTTGTTTAACTTTTTCTAGACTCAGGGGAGTGGGATGGGAAAAATCGATTTTCGTGTTGGGTTTTTGCCAAAACCAGATACCAGCACCAAGAGCAATCACACCGAAAATACCCCATGAATCGATTTCGCTCAGTGTACTATTGAGAGTTTCCCCCAGGGTGAAAGCGATGGTAATGCCTATCCCCGTCACTAAAATCGGTTTACCCAATCTTACCGTCATTTTTCCTCATCCTCGCCAACTGCTGTGATTATTCTAGCTTTTTTGTGCTGGATTTCATCCCAAACTCAACTTTTTAGCCGACAATTCCTCGCAGGTGTCCCAGCCGCTCTTGCCTAAAAGGCCCCAGATATGTCATAATGATCGATTGCGTGTAAATTTACCCGATCCCCTGTTGTTATGGCTAGTAAAAAAGGCGTTCGCCTGATCATCACTGTAGAATGCACGGAATGCCGCAGTAATCCCGATAAGCGTACCCCCGGCGTTTCTCGCTACACCACCAGCAAAAACCGTCGCAATACCACCGGCAGACTGGAAATCAAGAAATACTGTCCCCACTGCAATAAGCACACCGTCCACAAGGAAATTAAGTAAGCACACTTTAGTTAAAAAGTCAAGCAATCTTTACAAATCTATGAGCTACTATCGTAAACGTCTCTCCCCCATCTCCCCCAGTCAACCGATTGACTACAAAGACACCGAACTCCTCCGCAAATTCATCACCGAACGCGGCAAACTTCTACCTAGACGCATCACCGGTTTAACTTCTAAACAACAGCGAGATTTAACCGAAGCGGTAAAACGGGCCCGTTTAATGGCTTTATTGCCTTTTGTCAACCAAGAAGCCTAAATTCAGTGATCAGTAATCAGTAATCAGTGAACAGTGATCGCTGAAAATAACACATATAAGTAATAGGACAAAATTAACTTCTTGGTGAGGATAGGCACTCATGGAAGAAGTAATTGGATATGTGTAATTAATTGTATCTAGCTACTTAACTTAAAACTTAAACCTGATAACTGATAACTGATAACTGATAACTGATAAGCGATCTCAGTATATTGGGGTTGCTTTCTCGTTTTTGCAAAGAAATATATCGAAATCGGCAGCGGATAGGAAAATTCGTGCGAGAATCTTAAAAAATAATTAAATCGCTCTAGGAGTAGCCAACGATTTTGTGATTATCGATCCAAATCCACCAATTAGCACAATGGGAGGCTCTTATGGAAAAGCAGCCGTCAGAAATCGATACCGAGTTGGATGCACAGCTAAAAGAGGAGGATTCCGAGCAGTTTCTGCGTAGTATATTTAATTCCGTGCAAGCGTCGATTTTTGTGGTGGACGTGCTGGAAAATAGAGATTTTCGCTATGTGGGTGCAAACCCCGTTCATGAACGCTGGACAGGACTGCGCTCATCAGAGATTAAAGGCAAAACTCCCGAACAAATCCTTCCCCCCGATGATGCGCGTAGTGTGCGGCAACACTATAGTGATTGTGTACGTTACGGAACGACTATTTCCTACGAACAGTATTTACCTTTTCAAAATATACCCTACTGGTGGCTAACAACTTTAACACCCCTACGGGATAACAATGCGCGCATCTATCGTTTAGTGGGAACCAGTACCAATATCACCGAACGCAAACAGGCTGAAGAAGCTTTAAGATTACAAGCAGAACGGGAACAACTACTGGGGGTAATGCAGGAAAGAATCCGGCAATCGTTGGATCTCGATCGCATTTTGCAAAGAACCGTTAAAGAAGTGCGACAATTTCTCAACTGCGATCGAGTGTTAATTTATCGTTTATTTCCCGATCATAGTGGCATGATTGTGGTGGAATCCCATACTGGGAGGATTAATTCTGTCTTAGGAAACAGGATCCAGGATCCCTGTTTTAATTTATCCCCAGAACGTCTGGAAAATTATCGTCGCGGGAGAATTCAGGTTATTGAAAATGTCCATAATTCTGGACTTGATCCCTGTTATCGCAGCTTACTCACCTCTTTGCAAGTACAGGCTAACCTGGTGGTGCCAATTATCTGCGATAACCAACTTTGGGGGTTACTAATTGCCCAAAACTGCCAAAAAACTCGTCCTTGGCAATCCCAAGAAATCGATCTGCTCAAACAATTAGCCATTCAAGTGGGAATTGCCATTCAACAAGCGGAACTGCACCAACGGGTAAAATGCTTGAATACTGCCTTAGAATCGGAGGTTCAGCAAAGAACCGCCGAATTGCAGATGACTTTGAAGTATGAAGCATTAATCGGACGGATTACCGAAAAAATTCGCGATAGTCTCGATGAAAATCATATTCTGCAAACTACCACTAGGGAATTAGTGCAGGTTTTACCCGTAGAAAGGGCCCAAATTGAGCTTTATGATTCCAGTCGCATCAAAGCCACCATTGTCCACGAATATACCACTCAAGAGCTTATATGTCAGGGAATTACCCGTCAAATTAGCGATTTTCCCGAAATCTATCAACCGCTGCTGCACAAACAAATTTTACAATTTGTTGATCGTCTTCCCCTTGGTAATCCGCAAATTGGTCGTGTTAACCGTTGCGCTTGTGCTATCTTTGACGATCAGGGCTTTTTGGGCAATCTTTGGCTAATTCGACCAGCTAATCAGATTTTTAACTCCTTAGAAACTAATTTGATTCAACATATTGCCACCGAATGTGCGATCGCTATTCGCCAGGCGCGACTTTACGAATCTTCCCAAGCACAAGTGAGGGAATTAGAGAAACTGGAAAGATTAAAAAGCGAATTCCTGAAAACCCTTTCCCATGAACTGCGAACCCCGATTACCAGCATTCGTCTAGCGGTGGAAACCCTAGAAAGTCTCCTAGAAGATCAAGGAATCGAGATCGATCCAGAGGATTCGATCGGTCAACTGTTGCAAATTCTTAACATTGAATCTCAGCGTCAGAGTAAGTTAGTTAATGATCTGTTGACTTTAACCTATCTGGATGCGGAAACCGAACCCCCGGCGATCGAAGCGATCGACTTACTTTCTTGGCTACCCTTATTAGTGGAACCTTTTCGCACTCTCACCCGCGAGCGACAACAGCAGTTAATTTTAGATATAGATGGGGATATACCGGAGATTAACACCAGTCTGTGTCATATCGAGCGCATCATAGCGGAATTACTGACCAATGCTTCCAAATATACCCCAGAACAAGGAATAATTCGGGTAAATGTGAGGCGTGCGGACGAGCAAATATTAATTAGTGTGAGTAATTCAGGGGTAGAAATCGTCCCAGAGGAATTATCAAAAATATTCGCCCCTTTTTATCGCATTCCTAACCACGATCCCTGGCGCTACAGTGGTACTGGTTTAGGTTTAGCTTTGGTCGGCAAACTGATTAAACCCCTGAATGCTACCATCGATGTCACCAGTGCCAACGCTGTCACCACTTTTACCCTCACCCTGCCAATCTAGTCGAGCAGAAAACTTTTTAGAAAAAAACCTTGCAATTATTTCGAGGGCGTGCTATGTTGATAAAGGACTGAAAAAAGCCGAGATAGCTCAGTTGGTAGAGCAGAGGACTGAAAATCCTCGTGTCCGCGGTTCAAATCCGCGTCTTGGCATCGGAAAAACAATAAAATTTGCCCTGTATTTACTTTCTAGTCTGCTAGGTTTTGTAAATGCAAGAATAGGCGGTGAGAATGCGTCTTAGCTTATCAGTGATGATATGGGCTGCCTATCTTCGCTCGGATTTGGATCTTCAGTTCACTGATAACTGATAACTGATAACTGATAAGTCTCCCCAACCAGCAATTACTTTTTGATTTTGGGCTTGACGTAAGCGGTCACGGATTAAGATAATCTAACAAGTATGTACGACAATGAAATCCTAGACTCTAGCAACTCCTTAAATAATCCTCTCGATGGGAGCGATCCGGATCAAGCAGCGGAAATCCCCCCCGATCCCGAGGAAATGCTTTCATTGCTTACTTCTGCTCATGTCAGCGAGAGGATGATCGCGGCCCGCGCCTTTTGTGAATTGCGTGACGAAAGAGCGATCGCACCTTTACTAGAGATGTTAAACGATGTCTGTCCCCTAGTGCGTGTCAGTGTCGCCTATGCTTTGGGACGAAATCCCAGTCTTAGCGCCGTGGAGCCTTTAATCGATTTACTAGCCAGGGATTGGAATGGTTACGTCAGAAAAGGGGTAGTTTGGGCCCTGGGTAACTGTGGCGATCGCAGGGCGATCGAGCCTTTGGTTCATGCTCTTAAAACTGATATTTCGGCGGTGCGATTATGGGCTGCCAGTAGTTTGGCTCAGATTGCCAAGGTCAATTATGAAGATATCATCACCGTGTTGCCACCTTTAATTGAAGGATTGCGCCGAGATTTAATTGCAGCGGTGCGGAGTAATTGCGCCTGGTCGATCGGTCAATTATGCCGAGAATTGCCCTTCAATGTGATTTATGCCACGGCGATCGATGCTTTGATCGAGGCCTTGGTGGAAGATGAGGATTTAGGTGTCAAGGAAGATGCGAGAGGTGCTTTATTAAAAGTGGGCGACCCGAGAGGATTACAATTGATCGAGGAATTAGAGCTTGAAGGAATTATCTAAACCGCTAATTTTGGGCGTTACAGGGGCATCAGGGCTGATTTATGCTGTCCGTACTCTCAAATATCTACTTTTAGCCGACTACACGATCGATCTAGTGGCCTCCAGATCAGCTTACACTGTCTGGCAAGCGGAAGATAATATTCGGATGCCGCCAGAACCGGAGCTGCAAGAACAATTTTGGCGCAGTCAATGCGGGGTGATGGAAGGGGGAAAATTACGCTGTCATCGTTGGGGTGATGTGGGGGCAACGATCGCCAGTGGTTCCTATCGCACCCTTGGTATGGTAATTATTCCCTGTAGCATGAGTACAGTGGCCAAATTAGCGGGGGGGTTAAGTTCCGATTTGCTAGAAAGGGCGGCGGATGTGCAGATTAAGGAGGGCAGAAAATTGGTTTTAGTGCCGCGAGAAACCCCTTTTAGTTTAATTCATCTGCGTAATTTAACCACTTTAGCCGAGGCGGGCGTTAGAATCGTGCCAGCAATACCGGCATGGTATCACCATCCCCAATCGATCGAGGATTTAGTCGATTTTGTCATCGCTCGTACTCTCGATCAGTTAGATATCGATTGTGTGACAATTAATCGCTGGCAAGGACATTAACAGTTATCAGTTATCAGTTATCAGTTATCAGTTATCAGATGTAAGTTTTAAGTTAATTAGTTAGTTAGTTATCTTTATCTTTATACCTGTTTACTGTTTACTGATCACTGTTTACTGATCACTGTTTACTGATCACTGAGTCAAGGGAGGTAAAAATGGGCTGGATTATGGTCTTATTTGCAATCGCTGTAGGCGGATTACTGATCTGGCAGAATCTGGGGGTGATCACTTTGGTCTTTTTTGGCGGTATTATGACGGTAAAACTGCCCCTAGCGGTCTGGGTGTTACTTTTCACCTTGGCGGGAATTATCAGTGGTTTAACCCTGCAATTTCTCTATAGTTTTGGTCGTCCTTTGGCTGCCCCAAAAGCTTCCCCTCGTATAGGAAATAATCCTACAGTCCCACCGCCATCTCCCCGACCTACCTATATTCAAGATTCTGCTCCGTCTCCACCCCTTCGACGTAGCTCAGGGCAAGCGAGTAACGATTGGGAAAGAGATAGCGGTGATGATTGGAATTTTGATACACCCCCCCTTCGACGTAGCTCAGGGCAAGCCGAAAAACCGACGATCATTCAGGAGCGGGAAGATTTCTCGTCTAGGCTTGCCGATCAGGAAAGAGTTGATTTTGTCAAGCCACCAAGTGACAGTTCTCAAACTGGCTCGGTTTATTCCTATAGTTACCGCACGGCCAAACAGACTCGCGGGGAAAAGGCCGATCAAGTGTACGATGTCAATTATCGGATTATTACGCCCCCCGCCCAGGATCAAAACCAAGATCGGGAGGTAAACAAAGGGGATGAGGAAGAGTGGATTTAACTTTGACAGAGACAGAAACAGTGCTGATCGGCTAAAAATTGCTAAAAAGACGGTAAAAAAAGGCTAAAAAACTTAACAATGCCCAAAAAAGCTAATTGGGGCTTGCTCAATAAATCTAAAAACCTTGTTGGGTAAGACTTTTAGACTTTTTGGAAACCAAAAAGTACCAGCTCTGGGAGTGATCGGGTGGAAAATTCAGGTACTTTTTCCCTGAAAATTAGGTAATTGACCAGATGAAAATCGCTAAAACCCTACACCCTACACCCTACACCCCACACCCCACACCCGTTCGGCTGAGCTCACGGCCGAAGCCCACACCCTGCCCCCACCGAAAAACTTTTTGCCGCAAACCCTAATTATGTCCCTTGTTGGCTCTCTGGTTCGTTAAAGAAAAATCTAGGCTAATCCGATAATAACCTACTTGCAAATCCTGCTAGGGGGGCTTTATCTGTTAAAATTTCTTGTCGTCGTGAAGTAAAGCGGGAAGAATATGCGAATTCTATTTGTGGGTGCCGAGGCCGCCCCAATTGCCAAAGTTGGGGGAATGGGAGACGTAATTGGGGCATTACCGAAAGTCTTGCGTCAGCTAGGTCATGATGTGCGGATTTTTCTACCCTACTACGGTTTTCTTGCGGAAAAAATGGACATCCCTTCCGAACCCATTTGGTCAGGATTCGCCATGTTTCAGGATTTTTCAGTCTATGAAACGGTTTTACCCGATACAGATATTCCTCTCTACCTCTTTGGTCATCTAGCTTTCTCTGGACGCAGTATCTACGGAGGCGAAGATGAGGCCTGGCGATTTACCCTATTTGCCAATGGTGCGGCGGAATTCGCCTGGAATTACTGGAAACCGCAAGTTATTCACTGTCATGATTGGCATACGGGCATGATTCCCGTCTGGATGCACCAAGACCCCGATATTAGCACCGTTTTTACTATCCATAATCTCGCCTACCAGGGTCCTTGGCGCGAAGCATTAGAAAAAATGACTTGGTGTCCTTGGTATATGCAGGGCGATAATACCATGGCCGCGGCGGTTCAATTTGCCAATCGCGTCACGACTGTCTCTCCCACCTATGCCCGTCAAATACAGACCCCCATTTATGGCGAAAATTTAGAGGGATTATTGTCCTATATTTCTGGCAATCTGGTGGGCATTGTCAACGGCATCGATACGGAGGTGTATAACCCAGCTAAAGATGTTTATCTTAAGCAGAATTTTACCCCAGAAACCATCGAAAAACGTCTGGCCAATAAAATTGCCCTGCAAGAAGAAGTGGGGCTACAGGTCAGCAGAAATGCCTTTGTCATGGGGATGGTGACGCGTTTGGTGGAACAAAAAGGTATTGATCTAGTGATGCAAATTTTAGATCGCTTTCTCACCTATACTGATGCACAATTGATTATTTTAGGTACAGGCGATCGCTATTATGAAACCCAACTATGGGAGATGACTTCCCGTTTCCGGGGGCGAATGTCCCTGCATCTTCTCTATAGTGATGCTCTTTCCCGTCGCATCTATGGGGGGGCCGATGCTTTGTTAATGCCTTCCCGTTTTGAACCCTGCGGCATTTCCCAATTAATGGCCATGCGTTACGGTTGCATTCCCATGGTACGCCGCACCGGTGGTTTAGTCGATACGGTATCTTTCCACGACCCAATTCAGGAAAAAGGAACAGGATTTAGTTTCGATCGCTATGAACCTTTAGACCTGTTTACCTGTATGATCCGGACTTGGGAAAGTTTCCGTTATAAACAGGATTGGCAAAAACTACAGCAAAGGGCAATGACTCAAGATTTTAGTTGGTATAAATCCGCTTTGGAATATCTAAAAATCTACAAACAAATCACCGGACAATCGGAGCAATTATCCGATGAAGAAAAAGATAAATTTGTCGCCCTGACTAGCAGTTAAATCCTCCTTGATTAGGGGTGAAGATCTATCACCCCTACTGGCTAGAAATTAATCGGTAACGGCATTGAGAAGAACTTCCGCTAGGGTCATATCTTCCATATCATCGATAGTAATCGTGTCAACGATATCGAATTTGGCCCCCGCCGATTCTAGTTGATCGTCTAAAGCTTTAAGAAATTCGGTTGCTTGTCGATCATGGCCTACTTGAATCAGAGAAATGGCTAATTCTTCATCCCTATCGAGTTTTCGAGAAGCTTCGATAATTTGACGCATCACCGCTTTGCGATCATCTGGTTCTCCGTCGGTAATCACCAGAATAGTTTCTCCGTTGGGTTTAGTTTTGCCAGCAGTTTTGCGCTGAAAATAATTATTGAGGGCATCTTGAAGAACAGCGGCTAGGTCTGTCCTCCCCATAGGTTCATTTTCTTGATAAATTTGTGTCACCTTATCGGAAGTAACATTATCATAGCGTCGGAAACGTCCGGAAAAAAGATAGATAGTGATGCCGTCGGGATCGAATTCCTCGCACTTTCTAGCCAAGGCGAGGGTGGATTCTTGGGCAATTTGCCAACGGGTTTTCTCGCTGGGTTTATCAGCAGTGGACATACTGCCACTTTTGTCAATAATCAGAGTATAATCTCTGTTTTCTACCATAGGGGCTATACCTCCAAGCAATTTGCGCTCGTCCTAGTCTAATAATTATTAAACTCTAGGATGGAAACTCTACCTCGATCGACTAGGGTTTTTTAACTATTGGGGGAAGGAGACAGCGTAATCAACAGCAGAAACTATCGCCAGAAAACCAGTCGGGCTAAAATGAAAAAAGTATGAAAATTATTTCCTTAGCCGATGAGTGATAGCAAATCGATCGCCTCAACCGAGAAAAAGCCAGATAATCCACCTTCTTGGAGTTTTTGGACGGTGTTTAGTTCCACCTTCCTAACCATATTTTTTGCTGAAATCGGCGATAAAACCCAATTAGCCACCCTTCTCATCAGCGCCGAATCTCAATCCCCCTGGGTGGTTTTTGCCGGGGCAGCCAGCGCTTTAATCGCTACCAGTTTCCTCGGTGTCCTGATCGGTTATTGGATTGCTCGTCGTCTTTCCCCCAAAACCTTAGATATCGGTGTCGCTATCCTTCTCCTTTTGATCACTGGTTTACTCATCGGCGATATTCTCTAAGCAATCAGTGATCAGTGTGACTGTTTACTGTTTACTGTTTACTGTTCACTGTTCACTGTTCACTGAAAAAAGCTTCCCATCTCCCTAGAATTTATGAATTGGCAATTATTCGGACTGACATTTATCACGGTTTTTTTGGCAGAAATAGGCGATAAAAGTCAATTAGTAGCGATCGCTCTCGGTGGCAGTTCCAAATCACCCAAAGCTGTCTTTTTTGGCTCAATTACCGCCTTAATCTGCACCAGTTTCTTAGGAGTCCTTGCGGGCGGCAGCATAGCGCAGTTATTCCCCGCTAAGATATTAAAAGCGATAGCGGCCATTGGTTTTGCGCTGCTTGCTGTCCGGCTGCTTTGGCCAGATTCGGATTGATAATTGGGTTTCCGGCAAAAAGCTTTTCGGTGGGGGCAGGGTGTGGGCTTCGGCCGTGAGCTCAGCCGAACGGGTGTGGGGTGTGGGGTGTGGGGTGTGGGGTGTAGGGTGTGGGGTGTGGGCTTCGGCCGTGAGCTCAGCGTTCGACCGAGCTCACGCCGAGGTCCGAACGGGTGTGGGGTGTGGGGTGTGGGCTTCGGCCGTGAGCTCAGCCGAACGGGTGTGGGGTGTGGGGTGTAGGGTGTGGGGTGTAGGGTGTGGGGTATCGGAAGAATAAATAGAAATAATCTCCTATCTCCTGACTCCTGTCTCCCGACTCCTGCCTCCTGTCTCCCGGCTCCTGATAGCTAAAAAACTGAGGCAAATTCCAGAAAAATAATTAATTTTTCCTGAAAAAGTAGCTAAAACTACAAAAAATATCCAAAAAGTAGCGAAAATCACAAAAAATCTGCTAACCTAGCCGTAATATCACACAGATATTTGTAGAAGGATTCCCGAAAATCTCCTCAGCAAAAACATCCGTGTGAAGTAGCTAATATTGTCAGCGAGGTTAGTTCAAGATCATCATGTCAAATTTAGGACGACGTAAATTTCTCCTGTACGGTTCTGCCACTTTGGGAACCAGTATTCTGTTAAAAGCTTGCGGTGGACAAAACCAAACCCCCACGGCTAGTCCTAGCCCAGCTGCTAGTCCCGCCCCGGCTTCTGGAGAGACGATTAAGGTGGGTATTCTGCACTCCCTCAGTGGCACCATGGCCATCAGTGAGACCAGCGTAGTCGATGCGGAAAAACTGGCGATCGAGGAAATCAATGCCGCCGGCGGTGTTCTTGGTAAACAGATCGAGGCAGTGGTGGAAGATGGCGCTTCCGATTGGCCAACTTTTGCCGAAAAAGCCACCAAACTGATCGATCAGGACAAAGTTGTGACTGTCTTCGGTTGTTGGACTTCCGCCAGTCGTAAGGCGGTTTTACCCGTGTTTGAAGCCAAAAACCATATGCTCTGGTATCCTGTCCAGTACGAGGGTCAAGAGTGTTCTAGAAATATCTTCTACACTGGTGCTGCCCCCAACCAACAGATCGAGCCGGCAGTGACTTGGTTGCTGGAAAATAAAGGAAAAAAATTCTTCCTCGTCGGTTCCGACTACGTTTTTCCCCGCACCGCCAACACGATTATTAAAGAGCAGTTAAAGGCGAAAGGCGGCGAAACCGTGGGCGAAGACTACCTACCCCTAGGTAACACGGAAGTTACCCCGATTATCACCAAAATTAAGCAAGCTTTACCCGATGGTGGCGTTATTTTCAACACCCTCAACGGTGACAGTAACGTGGCTTTCTTTAAACAACTGCAAGCGGCCGGTTTAACTCCCGATAAATATCCGGTCATGTCGGTGAGTGTTGCTGAGGAAGAAGTTAAACAGATTGGTAAGGAATATCTCCTCGGTCAGTACGCTTGTTGGAACTATTTCCAAACCGTAGATACCCCCGCTAACAAGAAATTTGTTGCGGCTTTTCGAGCTAAATATGGTGAGGATCGCGTGACCAATGACCCCATGGAAGCGGCCTACATCATGGTCTATCTCTGGAAGCAAGCGGTAGAACAAGCGGCAACCGCCGATGATCTCGACAAAGTTCGCGCCGCGGCCGTGGGACAAAAATTCGATGCTCCCGAAGGACCGGTGGAAATGTTCCCCAATCATCATATCTCCAAAACCGTCCGCATTGGTCAGGTGAGAGATGATGGTCTATTTGACATCGTTTGGTCAACTCCGGGGGTAGTGGATCCGCAACCTTGGAACCAATTTGTCCCCGAAACTAAGGGCTTTGCCTGTGACTGGACGGATCCGGCTAAGGGCGGTAAGTTCAAAATGGAAAAATCCTAGTTTTAGGAATTTTTCCGGACAGTAACGAGAGTGAGGTGGGCATTACTGCTCACCCCACTTTTTAAAGATTAAAAATGCACGGGAATAACGAAAAGTGTCAGCATTATTGGAAGGATTGTTTAATGGTATTAGCATCGGTTCTGTGCTATTGCTGGCCGCTTTAGGACTAGCGATTGTCTTCGGACTGATGGGGGTGATTAATCTCGCTCACGGTGAGTTAATGATGTTAGGGGCCTACAGTACTTTTGTGGTGCAGAATGTCTTTAAAGGTTTCGGTTCTCCCCTCTTTGATACTTATGTTTTATTCGCCCTACCGATCGCTTTTTTAGTGTCGGGATTGGCGGGATTATTATTAGAAAGGGGGGTGATTAGGTTCCTCTATGGCAGACCCCTAGAAACGCTGCTGGCCACTTGGGGAGTCAGCTTAATCCTGCAGCAATTTGTCAGAAGTGTCAACGGGTTATTAGTAATTAGTTTAATAGTTTTCTGTCTGTTATTTTTCGGAGCGATGACGGTGTTAAGTCGTCGCCTAGATTGGGAGAGAATTCGCAATTTAGCTATTGGTATCACCCTGCCTTTATCCCTAGCTATCGCTGGATTATTAGGCTATCTTTTATCTTTTAATCCGGTTCTCGCTCGACCCTGGTTTAGTGCCAGAAACGTCGATGTCACGGCTCCTGCCTGGTTACGGGGAGGTTTACCTTTACCCGGTTTTCAAATGCCCTACACCCGTCTATTTATTATCATTTTAACTGCCCTTTGTTTGTTAGGGACTTATTGGTTTTTAAAAAAATCTTCTTGGGGTTTACGCATTCGTGCCGTCACCCAAAATCGCCAGATGAGTGCCTGTTTAGGCATTCCGACAAATCAAGTGGATGCTTTGACTTTTGCCCTCGGTTCGGGATTAGCTGGAGTTGCCGGTTGTGCGATTAGTTTCTTGGGTTCCGTCGGTCCAAATGTGGGACAGAATTATATCGTTGATACCTTCATGGTGGTGGTGGTGGGGGGAGTGGGTAATCTCCTGGGAACTATTATCGCGGCTATGGCCATCGGTGTGGCTAATTATTTAATTGGTTCGGGAACTTTTGCTCTGATTTTTGGTTCCGTAGAAGCCCTAAAACCCCTAACGGATTTCTTCACCTTTTTCTCCACCACTAGCATGGCAAAAGTGATGATTTTTGCTTTAATTATTGCTTTCTTGCAATTCAAACCTGCGGGAATTTTTCCTCCTAAAGGACGTACTGCCGAGTTATAGATTATGATTACCGAAACCATCACTAGAAACGAATCCCGACAACGGGAAAAGAAAAAGTTAATCACGGAAATCGCTGTTATTGTGGGATTGGTGGTCATCTTTGCGGTGTTGCTGCCCTTAGCTTTGTCTGCCTTCCGCTTGCGTTTATTGGGGCGATTTCTTTCCCTGGCTATTGTCGCTTTGGGGATAGATTTAATCTGGGGTTATACGGGTTTATTAAGTCTTGGTCATGGCATCTTTTTTGCCCTCGGTGGTTACGCTTTGGCCATGTACCTAAATCTTCAGTTACCCCCCGGACAAATGCCCGAATTTTTTACTCTCTACGGGGTGACAGAATTACCTTTTATTTGGCAACCTTTTTATTCCCTACCTTTGACAATTCTAGCCCTAATTATCGTACCAGCGATCGTGGCAGGATTATTGGGTTATTTAATCTTCCGCAACCGCATTAAAGGGGTTTATTTCTCGATTTTGACCCAAGCGGCTTTACTGGTATTTTTTAACTTTTTTAACGGCCAACAAAAGTTAATTAACGGCACTAATGGCTTAAAAACCGATACCCAAACAATTTTCGGGTTGCTGGTGGGTTCCGATGCCGTTCAAGTGGCCTTTTATTTACTCACAATTGTCTGTTTACTGGCTATTTATCTCCTCTGTCGTTGGTTAACTACGGGCAGATTTGGGCGCTTGTTAGTCGCCATTCGCGATGATGAGGTGCGTGTCCGTTTTTCCGGTTATGATCCTACTTGGTTTAAGGTGTTAGTTTTTGCCATTTCTGGGGCGATTGCTGGTGTTGCCGGCGCTCTTTATACCGTGCAAACGGGAATTATCACCCCTAACTCTATGGATGTGGCTTTTTCCATTGAAATGGTGATTTGGGTGGCTGTGGGGGGACGTGCTACCCTTGTGGGGGCAGTTGTCGGTACTTTATTAGTACGCCTAGCCCAAACTTTTTTAAGCGAACAATTTCCGGAAGTCTGGGTATTTTTCCAAGGGGCCCTATTCCTAATTGTGGTGACAGTGCTTCCCGATGGTCTTCTCGGTGGAATTAAACGTTTGCTGACTCATTTTGGTTTCCGCAAAACTTTAATTACCTATCCTAGTATTGAGGAAGCTCCAGAAGTGCAACTGGAAAAAGAAGAATTAGAGCATAAGTGATCTTAGCTATCAGTTATCAGTTATCAGTTATCAGTTATCAGATGTGAGTTTTCAGTTCACTGATTACTGCTGACTGTTCACTGAAAATACTTCCCTATTCCCTCTTAGAAGTTATGACTGGAAAAATCTTAGAAATCGAGAATCTTACCGTTAGTTTTGGGGGTTTTAAAGCTCTCAATAATCTTAATTTTAGTATGGATACGGGAGAATTGCGGGTGATTATCGGTCCCAATGGTGCGGGAAAAACCACTTTTTTAGATGTGATTACTGGGAAAGTGCAACCCACCATCGGACGGGTATTATTTAAAGGTCGAGATCTCCGCAAAATTCCTGAATATGCGATCGCTCGTTTAGGTATTGGTCGCAAATTCCAAACTCCTAGGGTATATTTAAATCTAACTGTCCGAGAAAATCTCGATTTAGTTAGTAATCGCAATAAAAATGTTTTCTCAACTCTTTTCGGTCGTCCTCCCCTAGAAGATAGCAGAAAAGTTATTGGTTTATTGGAAACTATCGGGTTAACTGCTAAAGCTGATTTATCCGCTTCTTTACTTTCCCACGGCGAAAAACAACGCTTAGAAATTGGTCAATTAGTGGCCCAGTCACCAGATTTACTGCTAGTAGATGAACCCGTAGCAGGATTAACCGATGAGGAAACGGAAAACGTGGGTAATTTGTTGTTAAATCTAGCGGAAAGTCATTCAATTATTGTCATTGAACACGATATGGAATTTGTCCGGCAAATTGCCCGCAAAGTCACGGTTTTACACCAAGGAACTGTTCTCTGTGAGGGGAATATGGAGCAAATTCAAAATGATCCGAAAGTTATTGAAGTTTATCTAGGTTCCTCGGAAGAATAAAGAATCAAACGATTAAAATTAATTAAAAAGGGTTGACAATGTTACACATATCTGATCTCAATGTTTACTACGGAGAAAGTCATATTTTAAGAGATGTTGATCTTAACATTAATGCGGGAGAAATGGTCTGTTTAATTGGACGTAATGGCGTAGGTAAAACTACCCTATTAAAAACCTTGATGGGTATCTTAAAACCACGAGCGGGAACAATTAATTATGAGCAAGAAAACCTGATTAATAAAACCTCAGATCAAAGAGCCAGATTAGGACTGGGTTATGTGCCGCAGGGTAGGGATATTATTCCCCGTTTAACGGTAAAAGAGAATTTAATTCTCGGTTTGGAAGCTTTACCCACAAGGAGAAAAAATGCCACAATTCCCGAAGAAATCTTCGATTTATTTCCCGTTTTAAAACGCATGTTATCGCGGATGGGAGGAGATTTAAGCGGTGGACAACAACAGCAATTAGCCATCGCTCGCGCCTTAGTGGGGGAACCAAAATTATTAATTTTAGATGAACCCACGGAAGGAATTCAACCGTCAATTATTCTCGAAATTGAAGCGGCGGTACGGCGCATTGTTGCCAGCAAAGGAATCGCCGTTTTATTAGTAGAACAACACCTGCATTTTGTCCGCCAAGCTGATCGATATTACGCCATGCAGAAAGGGGGAATTGTTGCTTCCGGTTTCACAAGTGAATTAAGTCAAGAAGTCATTCAGCGATTTTTGTCGGTTTAAACTTAACTTTTTCCTTGATATATGACTCAAATAGTCGTAATTGGTGGCGGGGCAGCGGGATTTTTTGGCGCAATTAAAGCGGCAGAATCTAACCCAAAAGCTGGCGTTACTATCCTAGAAGCGGCAAAAGAACCTCTGGGGAAAGTGCGGATTTCCGGAGGGGGGCGCTGTAATGTCACCCATCATTGTTTTGATGTTTCCCAATTGGTTAATTATTATCCTCACGGTGGCAAAGCACTACGGGGAGCTTTTAGTCGGTTTCAACCCCAAGATACTATTAAATGGTTTGAATTGCGGGGGGTAAAACTAAAAACAGAAGCGGATGGGCGAATGTTTCCCAGCACCGATAATTCTGAAACTATTCTTAATTGTCTGCGGGAAAGTGCGACTTTTGCTGGGGTTAATTTAAGGCTAAATTCCCCAGTTAAATCGGTTAAAAAACAGGAAGAAAGTTTTTTAATTGAATTAAAAAGAGATGAGCAAATTAGGGCAGATAAGCTTTTAATTGCTACGGGAAGTAGTCCTTTTGGTTATCGCACCGCTCAAGATTTAGGTCATTCTCTAGTCTCTCCTGTGCCTTCTTTATTTACCTTTCAAATTGCCGATCCTCGTCTGCAAGATTTGTTAGGGGTTGCTGTGGATAAAGTGCGAGTTCGTCTTGGGGGAAGCAAATTAGAACAAATCGGACCTTTGTTAATTACCCATTGGGGAGTCAGTGGACCGGCTATTTTAAAACTTTCTGCTTGGGGGGCGCGGTTACTTCACGAGCATCATTACCGAATGCCTTTAATCATTAATTGGTTGGGGGATTATCATCCTGAAAAATTGCGAGAAATTATCTTACAAACTAAAAGTGAATATCCCAAAAGAAAACTTTTTAATTATTGTCCCTTTGAACAGTTACCCAAGCGTCTTTGGCAGAGTTTATTAAGTTACTTGACTGTTAACTCGGAAACTCCCTGGGCCGAATTATCTAAAAATACTCTCAATCGATTAATGATTGAATTACAGCAAGGGGAATATCAAATCAAAGGAAAAGGGGTGTTTAAGGAGGAATTTGTCACCTCTGGGGGAGTGAATCTTCAGGAAGTGGATTTTAAAACTATGGAAAGTAAAATCTGTCCGGGGTTATATTTTGCCGGGGAGGTACTAGATATCGATGCAGTCACGGGGGGATTTAATTTTCAAAGCGCTTGGACCACTGGTTATCTCGCCGGACAAGCTATGGGCAATAGAAGGGTGTAGGAAGCACCGGAGAGGGGGAAGTGGGGAAGTGGGGAAGTGGGGAGCCTTTTTTCAGTAAACAGTAAACAGTGAACTGAAAACTCACATCTGACAACAAGGGCCGAATCTAAGACCTAATTGGTTAAGCTAAAAGCTTTGATGTGCTTAGTTTCTAACCTTCTTTTTAGGTAGGAGAATTGTCAGATTCTGTCTTTTGCCTCTTGCCTGTTGCCTCTTGCCTTCAGAAGCTGACTCCTGACTCCTGACTCCTGACTCCTGACTCCTGACTCCTGACTCCTGAATACTGACTCCTGAATACTGACTCCTGACTCCTGACTCCTGACTCCTGACTCCTGACTCCTGAATACTGACTCCTGAATACTGACTCCTGACTCCTGAATACTGACTCCTGAATACTGACTCCTGAATACTGACTCCTGAATACTGCCTTCGTTAAAACCGATTCCTTGATGCTGTTATTCCCAAATTGGACCGGCTGCAATGATTTCTTGGGAGGCAGTGGTAAATTGACGGAAATTTTCCACGAAACGATGGGCCAATTCTCGCGCCTGTAGGTCGTAGGATTCGCCATCTTGCCATGCTTGTCGCGGGTCGAGGATTTTTTTGGGAACTCCTGGGACAATTTCGGGGACGAGAACTTGAAAGATGGGATGAGGATGGAAAACGACTTCCTCTAAATCGCCATTTAAAGCGGCGGAAACCATAGCACGGGTGTGTTTGATCGAAATGCGATCGCCGACTCCGTAGGGACCGCCGGACCAACCGGTATTAATCAGATAAACCGAGGTTTCGGGGTGTTGTTCTAAACGTTGCCCTAACATTTGGGCATAGACGAGGGGTGACAGAGGGAAGAAACATTGACCGAAACAACTGGAAAAAGTCACCTGTGGGGCGGTGATTCCCCGTTCCGTTCCCGCTAATTTGCTAGTATAGCCGGAGAGGAAATGATACATCGCCTGGTTCGTGGTTAATTTGGCGATTGGTGGCAGTACCCCAAAAGCATCGGCAGTTAAGAAGATAATAGTTTTCGGGTGGGTTCCCATGCCAGATACGGCACAATTAGGGATATAACGCAGGGGATAGGCGGCGCGGGTGTTTTCGGTCAAACGTCCATCATCGTAGTCGGGAAGGCGATTATCGGGGGAAAGGATCACGTTTTCGAGAATAGTGCCAAATTGAATTGCTGCCCAGATTTGGGGTTCGTATTCGGCACTTAAACGGATGGTTTTAGCATAACAACCGCCTTCAAAGTTAAAAATGCCGTCTTCTGACCAACCGTGTTCATCATCACCGATGAGGCTGCGTTTAGGATCGGCGGAAAGGGTGGTTTTACCCGTACCGGAGAGACCGAAAAAGAGGGCCGTATGACCGTGTTTATCCATGTTAGCGGCACCGTGCATCGGTAAAACCCCTTGTTTGGTCATCAGGTAGTTCATCATCGAGAAGACGGATTTTTTGATTTCGCCAGCGTAGCGAGTGCCACCGATGAGAACGATTTTTTTGGCCAGGTTGAGGACGATAAAGGCTTCGCTGTTCAGGTCGTCATCTTCGGGATCTCCCTGTAACCCCGGCAGGGCAATCACGGTAAAATCAGTTTCATGGGCAGCTAGTTCGACCGCACTGGGCCGGAGGAATAACTGATGGGCAAAGAGGTTATGATAGGCGATTTCGGTGACGACGCGCACGCCAAAGCGACAATTAGGATCGGACCCGACGTAACCATCGAAGATATATAGGTCTTTTCCCTGCACATAGGCGAGGACTTTTCGGTATAACTGCTGGAATTTTTCCTCGCTAATCGGGGCGTTATGCTGATTCCAGTCGATTTCCTTTTCGCTATTGGCTTCTTTGACAATGAATTTATCTTTGGGGGAACGACCGGTATATTTACCCGTTTCCACCACTAAAGCCCCATTATCGGCTAAAACGCCCTCATGATGTTCGATCGCCTGTTCGACTAATTGCGGTACGGAAAGATTGCGATAAACGCGACCGAGATTTTTCATGCCTAGGTTTTCGAGGCCGTAGGTGGGATGAATTTGATTTTCTAATTCGTAGTGGAAATTGACATTCTCCATGCGATCGGACAAGGGACAAGAGATACTATCATTGGTCAGCGTGTGTAGAGTCGGCATAACCCCAATTCTCCTGATAATTTAGTTGTCGGTTTAGAGGTAAGTTCTAGGCCTCTGATTAGTGCAGTTATAGGAACTAGAAAACCCTCGTTCTCTGTCTTTTTCACTCCCAGACACCTAAGAAGCTATATTGATTAGTTTATCTGACGATATTTCCCTGATTAATCTGGTCTTTCGCTGTCGGTAAAGCCAATCCTAGAGCGGTAATTCAGGATTATTTACGTATTTACCCCTCATCTCCCAGTCAGGGTTTTTACCTTTTCCCTCTTGCCGATCTAACTGCTTTTTCTAGATATTTTTAGTCTATCTGTACAATAGGATGCAGACGATGTTTTTTTTACAAAAGTTAACAGCTACACAAAATTGATCCGCTAATCTAGAAGTTATCTTAATTGTCAGGTAGGAAGTCTCTGGTTTTGGGCAACGTCAGAACAATAGCTGGTTGTCTAGAGATGATGACAATGATCCTAAACGTGGTCAAATTGATTTCGCCGCTAATCAAAAAAGTCGATTGACACAGGGCCAGTTAGCGGCCAAAATTGACTCTATTAGCCGTTGGCAAGCTCTAGAATTGATTGTGTAACAGGTTAATTAAGTCTAGCTCGATCTCGAAAAAAAACAACTAATAATGATCATCGCAGGAGAAAGAAGCGGAGTCGGTAAAACTACGATTACTCTGGCAATCTTGGCCTATTTAATCAGTCGTGGTGATCGAGTGCAATCTTTTAAAGTCGGGCCCGATTATATCGATCCCATGTTCCATACTCATTTTACCGGTCGCCCCTGTCGCAATCTAGATCCGGTTTTAACTTCCGAAGACTATGTCAAAACCTGTTTTGCCCAACATTGTCAAAATGTCGATTATGCTCTGATTGAAGGGGTAATGGGGCTATTTGATGGTATTCAATTAAGCGATACTCAATTTCCCGATTATGCCAGTACCGCCCATATTGCCCGTATTTTAGGGCTTCCTCTGCTGTTAGTTATCGATTGTAGTCGTTTATCTACCTCTGTCGCCGCTATTGTCCGCGGTTATCAATCTTTAGACAAAAATCTCCATCTAGCCGGAGTTATCCTCAATCGGGTTGGCAGCGATCGCCACCTGCAATTACTGCAAACCGCCCTAGAATCCATCAATATGCCGATTGTCGGGGTTTTGCGTCGTCAAGATTCCCTGACAATTCCCGATCGCCATCTAGGATTGGTTCCCAGGGATGAACTAGGAGAAATCAGGGAACTGCAAGATCAACTGGCTTCTATTGCCCAAAACTGCTTTAATTGGGACATTCTCTTGCCTTTACTCACTATTTCTCCCCAAGAGAACCCGAAAAATCCCACAGAAGAAAATAAGCTTTTTCCCCCTATCCGTATCGGTATTGCCAGAGATAAGGCTTTTAACTTTTATTACCCCGATAATCTCGATATTTTGGCCAATTTAGGTGCAGAATTAATCTTTTGGAGTCCCCTGCAAGGAGCAAATTTGCCCGAAAACCTGCAAGGATTGTACTTTGGTGGCGGTTTTCCCGAAATCTTTGCCCCGGAATTAGCCGCTAACACCCCTGTCTTAACTCAGGTGAGAAAAGCGATCGCCGATGGAATGCCCACCTACGCCGAATGTGGGGGATTAATGTATTTATGTGACAAAATAGTTGATTTTGAGCAAAAAAACCATTTTATGTTGCAAATAATCCCCCAATCTGCTATAATGTCCCCGAAATTAACCCTAGGTTATCGGCAAGCCATCGCCAAACAGGAGACGATCCTGCTCAAAGCAGGTCAACCAGTGCGCGGCCATGAATTCCATCGCTCCCAACTAAGCGGGGTGAGCGACGCACCGATTTATCAACTGCAAGCATTCCCCAAGGGTGCTATCAATGCCGAAGGGTGGCAAGGTAAGAATCTGCACGCTTCCTATCTCCACCTACATTTTGGGGGCCAACTGGGCCTGCCGAAAAAATTTTTAGCTGCCGGCCTTGATTTTTCCGCACAGCTGCGTTAAGCTAATTGCAGATAAATTTGATAATCAATCCGTTAAGGGATACAGGAGGTGATGTCGATGGTAGAAAGTAGTAAAAGCATGGGTCTCCTAATCGACAATAGCCGGCTGTGCGCCGGGGCTGTTCTCTAGACCCCCACGTCTAAACAAGATTTAGACTAGCTGGAGTTCCTTCCGGCAGTCTGGTGTCGATTCCGATGACCCGCTACACCGCCCTTACCGAGCAATTGGTAAGGGCGGATAGTTTTTGAGGGTTGCTAGGCGACGGGGAACTCCAGAAACCTGCCCGACTCGTTTAGATGAGCCTGTTATTTGAGCTTAAGTTTTCTCCCAGTAAGGATGCTAACCTACTTTAGTTTTTGTTTAAGTACCGTTAGGATCAACAGGGTGGCCACTTTGTCAACCGGTCAAGGGAAAAAATGAGATCGCATCTTTCCCTAAGCAATCAAATCGTGTATAATGGCAAGAGAATAGAAAGGCTATATGCGTCATCAAACTGTGTAGTCAACCTATAAGGTGTGAGGAAAAACCATCATGTTAAAAATGTTCTGGAAATCATTGCTGGTTAGCCCAGCAATTTTAGGGGCTACCTTGGTAGCTTCCGCTAATGCTAGTAGCTTCGATCCCGTCAAATCTACCAGTGTTTCTACCGAATTTAACAATCTAGAAATCGCTCAAGTTCAGGACAACGGTGCAGGAACTGGCGAACTACTCAATCAGATCGAACAGTACGGTAACGAAGGACAGTCCGTACCCGTGGAAGGCAACAGCATCGATCAAGTCACCAGCGTTAACCAACTGCGCGATGTTTCCCCCACCGCTTGGGCCTATGAGGCCTTAAGAAGTCTTGTGGAGCGCTACGGTTGTATTGTTGGTTATCCCGATCGCACCTTCCGGGGCGACCGAGCTTTAACCCGTTGGGAGTTTGCGGCTGGTTTAAACGCTTGCTTAAACGTGATGGAACGTTTAATTCAAGATGGTGTCAACGTCCTCAAGGAAGACTTAGATGCCCTCAAGCGCTTGATGGATGAGTTCCAAGCCGAGTTAGCAGCTTTGGGAGCTAGAGTTGATAACTTAGAAAGCCGGGTGTCTTTCCTCGAAAATAACCAATTCTCCACCACCACCAAATTAGCTGGGGAAGTCATCTTCGCTGTCACCGATACGGTTGGTGCTGGTAGCCCCGCCTCCCAGGCCGCCATGCAATACCGCGCTCGTTTAGTTTTAAACACGAGCTTCACCGGTCAGGACGTACTGAAAACCCGTTTAGCTGCGGGGAGTGCCACTCCCTTCGGATTTGATTACAAATCCACCACCACACTGCAAAATGGTGATCCCGCTTCCGTCAGATTCGATAACCTGCAAAGCCCTTCCCTATTCCAAACTTGGACAGCCGCCGGTAACGGTAGCAATGTTGTTCTTGACTGGTTGGCCTACTATACCCCGATTGACTTAGGTTATTTTGGTCGCTTCAATACCTACGTCGCCGCTTGGGGTGGTATTTGGAATGACTTCGTTCCCACCACTAATCCCTTCTTTGAAGACTTCGACGGTGGTAATGGTGCTCTATCTACCTTCGCTTCCGAAAACCCCATCTACCGTATCGGTGGTGGTTCTGGGGGTGGTGTTAGCCTACAGTTAGGCTTCCTCCAAAGCATTCTTGGTCCGACTTCCCTCTCTTTGGGTTACTTAGCCGGTGGTGGTGGCTCTAGTTCTGCGGCCAATCCTAACCCGGGTAATGGTCTCTTTAACGGAGATTACGCCGCTTTAGCACAGATTAACGCTAACCTCTTTAACTTCCTCAACGTCGGCTTCACCTACGTTAACGCTTACCAAGGTGCCGATACCGCCATCTTCGGTAACGGTGGTTCCTTCGGTGCAACGGGAAGTTCCGCTGCTAACCTTTCCCAAACTCAGTTGAACAACCTGCTCAACGTCAACGGCAACCCTCCTGGAGATGTAACCCTACAGGATGAAGTCGGTTTCTTCAACTTCGGAGCCAAAGTATCCAATAGCTACGGTTTAACCGGTGCAGTGGATATTGGTTTCGCCAGCTTGAGTGCCTTCGGTTCCTACTCCACCGTGCGTTTACTCGGTCTCGGTGATGCGGAAGTGTGGACCTACGGTGCTGGTATTGCCTTCCCCGACTTAGGTAAAGAAGGAAATATCTTAGGTCTGTTTGCTGGTGCCCAGCCCTACATTGGTCACTTAAGCTTCCGGGAAATGGGTCTAAAAGTATCTAACATCGTTCCCTACCACGTTGAATTGTTCTACAAGTACCAAGTCACCGACAATATTTCTATCACCCCCGGTGTCATCTGGATTTCTGCACCTGAACAGTTCAAAGGTACTGGTAACGAGTGGATTGGCACTCTCCGCGGAACCTTTACTTTCTAGAATTTCCTAAATTAAACCCGAAACCCCACTCATGGTGGGGTTTTGTTTTAGGCAAATAAGGGACTTCCAGAGAATAAAATACCCAACAAAAAAATAGAAAAGTGTTTTTTTGAAAAAGTAATTATTTTTGTCTAGGAAAACAAAGAGTCTCCCATTACAACCTATTTTTCCGAAAAAATAGGCAGCATAAACTTTTATACTTCCGAGCTTTTTCGAGTATAACAAGGACAAGTCAAAGAATCAAAGACAGTTTTTAGCAAACCATCTTAGTTAACTACAAACTAGGTCTTATCATAATAGATATCAATAAACCATTGTCCCAAATTGGGAAAGTCTTGATTCGTTGATTCTGTGAGACGTTCGATTTTTTCTTCAATTTTTTCCCTAGCTTTTTTAGTAAGCTTTACTCCTTTTTGTAAGTTTCAGTAATCAACTTAACAATCGGGTGTTTTCCTTTCCAAGTCATAGTTTGAGCGAATTTCCAAGCTGTTTCGATTTCATCTAAAATACTCCCATTCCAACGGTTTTCTAGCCCAATTCTAAGACTGTTTGTGCCATGAATCTTCTTTTAGCTGCACCTTTTAATTGAAGTGCAGTTTCACTGAGCAATTTCTTGAGGGAATCAGTTAATTCCATATACACTTAAAAGGAAAAACTTGATTAATAATAGACCTCGACCTAATATTATCTCAAGACCAAAAGTTTTTCTAGTTAAGGAATCTAACGGAATATAGCGTTTCCTGTTCGTAAAAGGTACATTATTGATGTTGAAAAGCTTAATTAGCAAAGGTTTAACTGTGCCACACAGGTGTGAGACTTGCTATAAAAATTATTTTAATTACCTCATATTTTTTCAGTGAAATTGAATTAGCAACGATAGATATAGCGTTTCCTAAGCTAGTGAGGTACACCTATTTTCTTCCCTTTTGCCTCTTGCCTCTTGCCTAAAACCCATAACTTTTGTACCTCAGCAGACTGAAAAACGCTATATACATTACAGCTATCGAACTATTTAGTTAATACATAGACTAAAGGCAAGCTGTGACTGGGTTATAATTTTTGGAGATGTCTAATCTTGAGAATGATTAGTTTATTTTTTAGAAGTCCCTTAACCGTTTACTTTTGACTTGATTGCGGGTGGACACTGAGCTTGTCGAAGTGTGGATTTGGGGCAAATGCAAAGCGGGATCCTGCGCTGTCCAACCGACGGGAGTATCTAAGCGCACCTCAAAATGAAGATGGGGGGGAATAATATCTGGTTGTCCGGTGGTGCCAACCGCACCGATAACGTCTCCTGCTCGTACCCGTTGGTCAATTCTCACTGTAACCCTGCTTAAATGGGCATAACGGGTCTGCCGGCGACCTAAATGATTAATTACTACCAAATTACCATAGGCCCCTTCCTGACCCACATAAATCACGAGACCATCCTCGGCGGCTAGAACGGGTGTACCTATTGGTGCAAGAAGATCAATACCACTATGAAAGAGATTTTTCTGTTCCGTGGGGCTTTTTTGCCAACCGTAGGCTAATCCGACAGTGCTGGCCAAGGATAAGGGATAAGAACTTAATCCAGTATAATCCGATCGCTTGCCGGCGGCGGACCAATTGCTGCCGGGGATAAAAACTATTGTCGGCCGGCGACCACAACCGTTAAGCTCAAAGAGTATATCGGCACGAATACCATAGGCCGCTTCTAAATCGCGCCAAGTGGAACCCTTGGGTGCTTCGATGCGAATGCCGTTCATCGGGGGAATAAAGATTTCTTTCCCGACGGGGGCCAAACCATTTTTAAGAATAGTCGGATTGAGTTTAATTATCGTTGCGGGGATGAGAGCGTATTTTTCGGCGATGGAGGCGATCGTTTCTCCCGCTTGGATTTTATGGCGTTGTAACCTTGATAAAATCGGTAGGGGACAAACACTATCGGATCCTTGGGCAAAAATTAATTTTTGATTTAAGCCCAAAAAACCTAGACAAAAAAACAAAATTGTGCTGGTCAAACTTAGCCAACTTTTCTCACTTCTGATTCTCCGACCCATGACCATAAAAAAAGCGATTTCTTAATTACAAAACCCGGAGAATACTAGGAATACTGTCAATAGCTTCTAAAGACTCTATGGCTGCTAAAGCGTTGCGGAAATTGCCCTCGCGTACATCGTGGGTGACAACGACAATTTCGGCTAAATCACCCCTAATACCAATTTGTACCACGGATTCTAGACTAACCCCATGGTCGCCGAAAGCCATACCTAAATGACCGATTACCCCCGGCACATCGCGACAGAGAAAACGAGCATAAAAACGGGTCGATAAATCCTCCATCGGGGCGATTTGACAATAATGCTGGTGAATACAGCTTAAAAGCGGGTCAAGTTCCTTGGTTTTGCCACTACTTTTTAAAATTCCGACGATATTCATCACATCCGATACTACCGCGCTGGCCGTCGGTCCGCCACCCGCACCCGGTCCATAAAACATCACTTGTCCCAAGGGTTCCCCCTCGACCAGAATAGCGTTATAGACTCCGTTAGCATTAGCGAGGGGATGGGTTTTCGGGACTAGGGTTGGATGAACCCGCAACTCTAGGGTATCGGAATCCTCCTTAACCGTATCTTTTGCGATCGCTAATAATTTAATCACAAATCCCAGTCTATCAGCGTAGGCGATATCGACGGCGCTAACTTGCCGGATACCTTCACAGTAAACATCTTCCCTTTTTACCCGACCTCCAAAACCCAGAGAGGCTAAAATAGCGATTTTATCGGCTGCATCGAATCCATCCACGTCCGCAGTCGGATCCGCTTCTGCATAGCCTAATTCCTGAGCTTTGGCCAGAACTTCGCTAAAATCTGCCCCTTTTTGGCTCATTTCCGTGAGAATATAGTTAGTTGTGCCGTTGACAATTCCCATGATGCTGCTGATACGATTAGCGCCGAGGGATTGTTTTAAGGGTTTAATGACGGGAATGCCACCACCCACGGCCGCTTCTAGGAGGACATAAACCCCCTTTTCGTTGGCCTTGGCGTAGATTTCGTCACCAAAACGGGCAATAACCGCCTTATTTGCCGTAACAACGTGCTTTCCCGATGCGATTGCCTGGAGAATTAAAGAGCGTGCTGGTTCCAAACCCCCCAATAATTCGACAATAATATCAATTTCGGGGTCAGTAACGATCGATTCTAGGTCAGTGGTCAACAGTTGGGGGGAAAGCTCGATTTCTCTCGGTTTATCTAGGGATCTAACTCCCACTCGTCCAATGGTAATCTCTTTGAGTACGGGATGACGACCAAAAGGATCGAGGAGGATTTTCGCTGTTCCCGTCCCCACAACCCCGAAACCGAGTAAACCAATCTTAAAGGTCACGCTTTTATCTCCTGCTAGTCTGACGCAAAAAATACTAATGGCCAAGCTGTCGCCATTGTCGATTTTATCATTACAAGGTCTTTGTCTGTGGGGTTTTCTTTTGCTTCCCTGACACCACTAACACAACTCAAATGGTGGGAGTTAGCCAATTTTCAGCCCGCGAATCGCATAATCTAATAATTCCATGGGATGAATAACGGGTGTATCTTTTCCCTGTAATTGTAGATGTTTTTTAATTTGTAGGGAACAACCCGGATTAGGAGAAGCAATCACCGCAGCTCCAGTATTTAATAAATTGCGTACTTTCTGCTGACCTAATTCATCGGCAGTATCTGGCTGTAGCATATTATAAACTCCGGCACTACCACAACACAGGGCCGCATCGATAGGTTCTTTTAAGTTAATATTGGGGATTTTTTGCAATAATTGCCGTGGCTGCACCGAGATTTTTTGTCCGTGTAAAAGATGACAGGCATCTTGATAAACTAGGGTTAATTCTGTTTCGGTAATCGGCGATAAATCAGCAGTTAATCCCACTGCTGCCAAAAATTCTTGGGCATCGCGTACTTTAGCCACAAACTCCTTAGCCTTAT
Organism: Microcystis sp.; assembly: GCF_048564745.1. Taxonomy (NCBI): domain Bacteria; kingdom Bacillati; phylum Cyanobacteriota; class Cyanophyceae; order Chroococcales; family Microcystaceae; genus Microcystis; species Microcystis sp. The sequence continues at coordinate 9,803 of NZ_JBLZRT010000125.1, read as the reverse complement.
CTTTATATTCAGGATCATCGGCTAAAATATGATGATATTCCTTGAGAGTATGACCACAACCCGCCGCATTGATAATAATATAATCGACCTCGGTTGCTGCGAAACTATCGATCATTTGTCTGGCTAAACTTTGCGCTTGTTTCTCCTGTCCTTGGTGTGCGGGTAAAGCGGCACAACAACCCTGGGTTTTTGGGATAACTACTTCACAACCATTGGCAGTTAAAACCCGCACTGTTGCTTCATTTACCGGCGAGAAAAAGAGGCGCTGTACACAACCTAAAACTACACCCACCCGATAGCGTTTTTCCGTTTGGGAGGGAATAACATCGGCATAGTTTTTAAACAGAGAATTTAGAGTAATTTGGGGTAAAATTGATTCCATGGCCGCTAGACGGGGAAAGAGCATTTTTAAGATACCCGATTTCCTGACTAAGGTTTGTAATCCCAGGGTTTGATATAACCAGAGGAAGGGTAAAAATAATTTGAGACGGACGGGATAGGGAAAGAGATTAAAAATCAGAAAACGAATAATTTTATCTTTAAAACTGCGGGGTTGATTGCGTTCCACTTGCGGACGAACTGCGGCGATTAATTGATCGTATTGTACTCCCGATGGACAGGTACTAACACAGGCTAAACAGCCTAAACAAGTATCAAAATGTTGGCTAGTGGTTTCGTCTAAAACTGCTTCCCCTTTATTGATGGCATTCATCAGATAAATTCTGCCCCGGGGGGAGTCCATTTCTTTGCCAATGACTCGATAACTGGGACAGGTAGATAGACAAAAACCACAGTGAACACAACTATCGATTAATTCTTGAGCGGGGGGATTCTTGGGGTCAAATCCTTGATTTTTTTGGTCGATTAATTCTTGAAAGTTAACGGAATGTTCGGAGGTTTGCATGATTTTAAATTAGATTTTGTTAAGAAAGCGTTCAGGACTAAAAATACCTTGAGGATCGAATTTAGTTTTTAGGGTTTTCATCGTGGTAATTGCGTTACCTGCATAACCCCAAGGTTCAATTTTTTCTTTTAGGGATGGGGGCGCGGTTAACACAGTTAAATAACCCTGATTGGCACTGCATAAAGAGCGAATTTTGTCAAGATTTTCCTCCGATTTTAAGATAACTTTACCCACGCCGCTACTAATATTAATCGAGGCTAGTCCGTTAATTTGGTCGATAACTAGAGCTAAACTGCTGGGTAATAATCCTATTTTGCCGAAAAAATTGCCCTCTTGGTCATAATTATCCATTGTTTTTCGGTATCTTTGCCCTAGAGAAATTTCTTCCTCATCCCGATAATAATTGGTCTGACAGTCTAACTGTTGTCCTAAATAACTCACCTGTTGCGATTGTTCGCTAATACTTTCGGGAATGCTTTGAAAACGCAGCAGTAAAGCGACTTTTTCCCCTAATCCTAGTGCTTGCGTCATCCCTGGGTTTAAACATTCAGCCACGGTGGGAGTTAAGGACGATTGCCGAATAACTTGACTTAATTTACTAATATTTTCGCTATTTCCAGTGATTATCAGGGTTTCTGAGTTAGGGGTTTCGGGATACAGTCGCAGGGTAATTTGGTCGATAATCCCTAAAGTGCCGTAGGAACCCGTAAATAGCTTCATCATGTCGTATCCCGCCACATTTTTCACCACACGCCCTCCAGCTTTAGCAATCTCGCCATCGTGACGGATAAAGGAAAATCCTAGGATCAAATCCCGGACTCCACCGTATCTTTGCCGCCATGTTCCCGCGTCGGCCGTGGCCATAATACCGCCAATCGTGGCATTATCGGCGAAACTGGGATCTAGAGGAATAAATTGACCGCTAGGAGCTAAAAAAGCCTGTAAATCTGCTAGTTTAAGCCCAGCTTCCACGGTTATAGTTAAATCTCCCCTCGCATGGTCAATAATGCGGTTGAGATTTTGGGTACTGACTAAAATATCCGGCGACTCGACTAATCCACCCCAATCTAATTTACTGCCTTGACCGTAGGCCAATAAAGACAGACGATTTTCGTTGGCAAAACGCACCAGAGAGAATAAAGCGGTTGTATTAGCGGGATAGACTATAATTTCCGGACTTTTGCCCCTAATTGCCCTCGATAATCTTTCTTGTTCCTCTTTTGGCACTTGTGGCCAGGCAATAACCGTCGTGTCGGGGGGTAAAATAGAAGTTATCTGGGCAGCAATCGCAGTCATATTTGAGAAAAGAATTGAGGAGTGAGGAGTTAGGACTTACCGGCCGATAATGGCGAAGAATGGGGGTAATGCTAGGGCTAATCAGTAATTTTCAGCCTCTATTAATCAGATTACCTTAGTTTTGCTCTCCATCTCCGATGTCAGGCAATTCCAGCCATACTGAGGCACAAAGAAGTCAGCTAATAACTAAGGGACTTGCGTAGGAATAATATCCCAATCGATCGGAGGGCGCAAGCTTTGCGCCCCTACAGTAACGGATTTTGTCCACAATGTAGGGGCGAACTGCGTTCGCCCAAAAGGTACATTATCAAAGCGCAAGTCCCTAACTGCTAAATTAGCCATACACTCGTGCCATAATGGTAGATTACCTCGATCAGTAAGCCAAGAAGTAATGAGTGTAAATTGGACGAATAGCCGCGCCAAGCGATTAAGTGCCTTACCCCCCTACGTTTTCGCCCGCTTGGATGAATTAAAAGCCTTAGCCCGCAAAGAAGGACTAGATTTAATCGATTTAGGTATGGGCAACCCGGACGGTGCTGCCCCGCGTCCAGTTATCGAAGCGGCCATTCAAGCTTTTGAAACGCCCCAATTTCACGGTTATCCACCCTTTGAAGGAACCGCCAGTTTCCGAGAGGCGATCGCTAAATGGTATTATCGCTCTTATGGTGTGGAACTCAATCCCGATAACGAAGCTTTGCCGCTGCTAGGTTCCAAAGAGGGCCTATCTCACCTGGCCTTAGCTTATGTTAACCCCGGCGATGTGGTCTTGGTTCCCAGTCCCGCCTATCCCGCCCATTTTCGCGGTCCCTTGATTGCTGGGGCGACGCTATACCCGATCATTTTAAAAGCAGAACAGGATTGGCTGATAGATATCGATTCTATCCCCGAAGATGTGGCTAAACGGGCGAAAATCCTCTATTTTAACTATCCCAGTAACCCCACCGCCGCCGTTGCCCCTCGGGAATTTTTTGAAAAAATCGTTGCTTGGGCCCGGCACTATGAGATTATGCTCGTCCATGATCTCTGTTATGCTGAATTGAGTTTTGATGGTTATCAGCCCACCAGTTTATTAGAAATTCCGGGGGCAAAAGAGATTAGTGTCGAATTTCATACCCTCTCGAAAACCTATAATATGGCTGGGTGGCGCGTCGGTTTTGTCGTGGGCAATTCCGATATTATTCAAGGGTTACGCACCCTGAAAACCAATCTCGATTATGGTATCTTTTCCGTCATCCAAAAGGCGGCCGAAACCGCCCTACAACTGCCGGATGAATACGTCAAACAAGTACAGGAAAGATACCGGCAGCGACGAGATTTTTTCATCAAAGGTTTGGCGCAATTAGGTTGGGATATTCCCCCCTCTAAGGCGACAATGTATCTCTGGGTCCCCTGTAGCGTCGGCATGACTTCCACGGATTTTGCCCTCAGCGTTTTGCAAAAAACCGGTGTCGTTGTCACTCCGGGCAATGCTTTTGGAGAGGGAGGGGAAGGTTATGTGCGCGTCAGTTTAATCGCCGATATCCCGCGATTAGGGGAAGCTTTACAGCGCCTCGAAGATGCGGGAATTCGCTATCGGTAAGGAGAGTTTTTTCCCTTGATTTACCCACCAAATCCCTCTAGGCACTGACTAAAATTGCGATTATGATGGAATTTTATCGCGGTAGCTTGCCACTTCCATGACCTACAGCTTAAGAATTGCCGATATTCCCGTCAGTGAAAGACCAAGGGAACGTTTAATCAGTGTCGGGGCGAAAAACCTCAGTAACGCCGAATTATTAGCGATTTTACTGGCTACAGGTCAAGGTAAAGGCAAACTCTCGGCAGTGGGTTTAGGACAGCATATTCTCAACGAATTGAGTAAATATCGCCGGGATCCCTTGGACGTTTTGAGGGATATTCACCCCCATGAATTAACCGCTATTCATGGCATTGGACCGGCTAAGGCCACTACTATTCTAGCGGCGATCGAATTGGGAAAACGGGCTTTTCAACGACGACCGACGGAAAAAATGGTTATCGATAGTCCCGATACCGCTGCCGCTATCCTTGGCCACGAACTAATGTATCAGTCTCAGGAACGTTTCGCTGTTATTTTACTCGATGTCAAAAATCAGTTAATCGCACTAAAAGTGATTACTATCGGCACAGCCACAGAAACACTGGTACATCCGCGAGAAATCTTTCGAGAAGTGGTTAAACAATCAGCTACTAAGTTAATTATCGCCCATAATCACCCCACCGGGTCACTTGTGCCTAGTCAAGACGATATTTTACTCACAGAACAATTATTACAGGGGGCTACCTATCTAGCCATTCCTCTCCTAGATCATTTGATCCTCGGTAATGGCAATTTCCAAAGTCTTCGCCAAATCACGGATCTTTGGGAAAAATATCCCCAAGAAGATTAGACCTCTTGTAAAAATCAAAAATTGTTGTTGGGGTTAAGAGTCAGTAGTCAGTAGTCAGGAGAATTAAGAATGAATAATAATTAATTGGCGTTGCTGATTTGAGATATGAACCCACATTCCGCATCCTCAACTGTCACATTGGCTGTCCCCCTCTAGAGACTTGAGTAAAAATACTTAGCTGGTGAGGGTTTTCTCGGCGCCCGCTAGGGGGGGTCTTGAGACCCTAATTATGAAAAAATAGGAATTGTTGAAACCCACTTTCCGCACTTCTTAACATTCAATTGATAATTTTTACTAATATATTGCTTACAACCCTTTGCCAGTAAGGACTATAGCCACAATGAGGGATTTTGATCAAGGTGAAGAATTGTAAATTTTTTTCTCAGAAAAAATCAATTATTGAAAATGTTCTCAATAGTAGTTTCTACAATCAAGGTTTTTCGTCAAAACATCTTGGGGAATGTAAAAATATATAAAAGTATATGAAGAGGTGCGGAATGTCGGCGCTAAAAATCCCTTTTTTGTCTGGAAAAAATCGAGCAGCGACCCCGAAATAGTGGTAATAGTATTGAAGGAGTGGTCTTAAAAGTGATGATATGACTGACCAGAATGGCGTGTTAGTAGAAGAACAGAGCGAGGATATTACCCGTAAGATGAGTCAATTAGCCACCGAGTCGCCGAAAAATCAATTACAGATCCTGACACAATTAGCTGGGGACGGAGAAGGTGGCCTAACTGTATTGAGAGATTTTTTATTAGCCCAGCGTCCCACTCCTGTTAATCTGGTGACAGGTAAGGCTTATCAATTGCTCTATCAAGATAATAGCACTCAGAGCAAGGAATTTTTAGCTAATTATTTTCCCACGGGTGTTGTTCCCCTAGACAGTGCTAAGGGTATCGATTATCGACTTTTACAGGAATTATTGGCTAAACAGGATTTTCAAACTGCCGATAGTCTCACTCGTCAAAAACTCTGTGAATTAGCAGGAGAAGGAGCAATACAGAGGAAATGGGTCTATTTTACGGAAGTAGAAGCTTTTCCCAAGGTTGACATTCAGACTATTGATAATCTTTGGTTAGTTCATTCGGAAGGGAAATTCGGTTGGTCGGTGCAGCGCAAATTATGGCTCGGTGTCGGTCAAGATTTCCCGAAACTCTGGCCGAAAATTGGCTGGAAAAATGGCAATAATTGGACAAAATACCCGCAGGAATTTATCTGGGATTTAAGCGCTCCCGTAGGCCATTTACCCCTGTTAAATCAACTGCGCGGGGTGAGAGTGGCTGCCTCTTTATTCTCCCATCCCGTCTGGAGTGAAAAATAGATTGAGAGCATTCGGCCCGCTAGTGCATCAGATTTCTACATTTTCGGGACAATTTCCTCTAAGGCCGCTTCTAGATTAGGATAGCGATAGTCAAAACCGATCGCTTGGGTGGCTTTTGGCAGCACTTCTTGACCTTCTAAGACGATTTTTGCCCCTTCTCCCAAGAGAATTTCGAGGGCAAAATCTGGCACTGGCAACCAAGAAGGACGCTTCATTACTTCCCCTAATATCTGACAGAATTCTTTCATCCGGACGGGATTGGGTGCAGTAGCGTTGAAAGTACCGTTAATTTCTGGGCGATCGAGACAATAGATAATTAAATTAATTAAATCATCCCGATGAATCCAAGAAAACCACTGACGACCGCTGCCAATCGGTCCGCCGGCAAATAGTTTGAAGGGTGGGATCATTTTCCCTAAAGCACCCCCATTGCCTAAAACAATACCCGTGCGAAGAATGACTAAACGAGTGCCGTAATCTTTCACTTTTTGGGCGGCTGTTTCCCACTTTTTACAGACATCCGCCAGAAAATCGCCACCGGGAGGGCTATTTTCGTCAAAACTAGCGGTTTCACTGGTTCCATAGTAACCGATCGCCGAGGAGTTAATTAAAACTTTCGGTTTCTGGTCGGCCAGTGCGGTCGCAACGCGCTCGCTACGCGAGATCGCCTCGACAATTTTCTCGGTGCCGATTTGCCGACTAGCGACGATTGCTCGTTTTGCTTCACCGGTCCAGCGTTCCGAAATCGGTTCTCCCGCTAGATTAATCACCGCATCACATCCGGAAATCTCTTTTTGCCAATCCCCCGATTCTGTGGCGATATAGGGAATAATATCTATCTTAGGATAGATTGACTGTGGGTACATTCTTCGGGCTTTATCGGGATTGCGCGTCAAAATTAGGATGTAATCGCCGCGATCATGGAGTTTGACCACCAATCGACTCCCCACAAATCCCGTCGCCCCAGTAATCGCTATTTTCATGGTTTCTTGACTAAATTTATGCTTATTTTAGCTGGTTTTTAACTATCAGAATTCAGTATTCAGGAGTCAGGAGTCAGGAGTCAGGAGTCAATCAGGAGATTATTTTTATTTATTCTCCCCACACCCTACACCCTACACCCCACTTCTCACTTATCCTGATACCCCATACCGTTGGCTGCCGCGTAACGATTCATAAAGCGCAGAAAACGCTCCCAGTGTTCATCGGTGATTTCAAAACCACATTCTACCCGTTGAATTTCATCTCCTTCATCTCCTCCAAAAATAAACTTAGTCGAGTTGGGAATAACTATAATCACTCCTTCCTCATCGGTGAGACGGAGATCGCCGTAGGTGCGGGTGGTGAAACTTTGGAAACGTTCGATCGCTTTCAGGGTTTTAAAAGTCATCAGGACATTGCGAATCCCGGTACTTTTATTTTTGCGGAGACTAACACCGCTTAATTCTTCTGATAAACCGACAAAAAACTCGATCGTGGGAGTGGTCATAGGTGTGGGTATAAAATTTTAGTTATTGATTTTCTCTTAATTACCTTTGACAGGAAAAAGTAGTTCATGATTACTAATAAAGTAACCATGAACCGAAAAACAGGCTATTCCGCTTCTCCACCTTGGATTTTGAGGAGGAGAAAACCCCAAGCTAATCCGACGAGGACGAGAACGATCGCCACGATCGGCCCATTAAATAACATACTTTCTGCGGTCATGGTGATTGCTCCTGAGCCTACAATAATCGATCAACAGATCAATGGTATTTTAACCTACGAAGGCGATCGACTGCAGCCGGACTGGGGCAAAATTGAGGGGGAAAATCGGCCAATAACTTTGAGAATTTTCCTAGTATATACGTTCTAGCAATCCTGCCCCTCTCCTCAAGGAAGGATGCTCACCCCCATGCTAGATATTTTTAATACTATCTTTATATTTTTTGTCGCCACTTTGTGTTAGTGTCTTATCTACTTAATTCTCCACTTATCCTAGGAAAATTAAGTATTGATAACTATTGGTGATGACTGGTAAAAAATCATTTATGCTCAAGATCAAGTTAATACTATTTTTAGGTTTGTTGCTGCTGAGTTGTCAATCGACTAATCTCAATGGTAATAATAGTTCGATGGCTCAGATTACGACTGAGAATCAAGGGCAAATATTACCGATCACCGCCAAAGCAGATATTAATGGTGAGATGATTGAGTTAGAAGTAGCTCAAACCCCCGAACAACAGGCCAAGGGTTTAATGTATCGCTTGTCTTTGGAGAAGAATCACGGTATGCTATTTCCCTTTGCACAACCTCTGATAGCCCGGTTTTGGATGAAAAATGTCTCGATTCCTCTAGACATGATTTTTCTAAAAGATGGTATAGTAAAAGCAGTTTTGCTCAATGTCCCTCCTTGTGCTGTGGATCCTTGTCCTGTCTATGGGCCAAACACCATGGTTAATCAAGTCATCGAACTAGCCGGGGGTCGAGCGAAAGAATTAGGAGTGAAAGAAGGAGATAAAATTAAGATTGAGTTTATCTCAAGACCTTAATTTTTGAAAATGGTGTTAACTTTCTTATAAAAAGTGTCCCTTGTCTGGAAATATAAGTATGGCTTTTAGAAGCTATTACGCATTTATACTGTTTAAGATATAACCATATCGATTAAGATTTTTATAGTCTATTAAATAATAGATTGAATAATCTTCACCCTTGGTATAAATTAAACAGAGACAAAATTCTGCTCGATCTAACGGGACTATCTTAAGAGAGCCAGCGATTTTTAGGAAAGCACACTCTATCATCTAGATAGCTTAGATACAGAAAAACGGTCGCAGGACTAACTGTCCTTGAAACCGATCAGGTCGTGTTTTATTGAAATTACTAGATATACTATTGAGGAAAAAGTCCCCCTATGTCCACGATTGCCTATTCCCAATTCCGACAATTTCTACAAGAGGAATTGTCCCTTCCCCAAGAATCGATCGCTATGGCCGAGCGCTCGATCCAATCTGATAAAATTCATTTACCGATGATTCTCTGGCAGTACGGTTTAGTGACCTTGGAACAATTAGACAAAATTTATGATTTTCTCGAAGAGGTAGTATAATCTTGCAATTGCTCACTATTGACAAGGAGAATAATTGCCATGGCTGCTCATAGTTTCTGGCACAGTTTGAAAATTCCGATCCCAAAAACTACCAATCATCACTTGAGAAGTGGGTTATTTAAACCCACTTTTTTAATAACTATACAATTGAGAATTATCGGTTCTTCCGAACTTACACTGTAGAAAATTCCTCAAGCTCCTTCTCTGCACAGCAAGGCTCTAAAGTTGATAAATATCAATCCAACAAAAACTCAAAGCCTTAGTGTACAAACTTTACAAGCATGAGTTATTGATAGTTTTACATGACAGGTTCGGTAGAGCCGCCTTATCGATTAACTGCTCAGTCCATGAAACCCCATGACCAATTTGCCAAAAATTACCTTGAACAATTACTTTCTCCCCTGGGAATCGTCGAAATCAGCAAAGAAGTCAGCGACGAAACTCGACAGATAGATTTATTTTTTTCCCCCAATCCCGAACCCAACCCCAATTATCTGGGATTATTAGGCAGAATTGTCCTTAATACTGTCTTAATTGAACCCTATCGCAATCCTCCCAACCGTAGCGAGATTCGTAATTGTTTAGCAAAACTTTTGGCGATTTTAGCCGAACTGCAAAGACAAGCTAAACGGGAAAATCAGAGCTACAATGAAGATAATGCCCCTCGCTTGTGGATTTTATCCCCTTCCGTTGGTATCACTGTTTTAGAAGGATTTGGGGCAAAGTTAAGACCAGATTAACCAGAAAGAGTCTATTTTCTTACCTCGCTTTATCGCACGGCAATT
>NZ_JBLZRT010000124.1:0-40902 GCF_048564745.1 Microcystis sp. | reverse complement strand
GATACTTATTTCTGAGGAGTTGGGGGTTATTTCGATATCTGCCCCCGCCTTACCGTCGATTTAGTCTCGCTCACGGCAAAATTCATCTCTGCCAAGGTCGGGGACGACTCTTGACTATCATTGCCACTCACGCTTGAGACTACACGATGCAGGGAATAGATGGACTCGTGATCAAGTGGCGGTAATTCAGCAGAAATAGAAAAATCCTAGTTAAAATTCAGAGAAGCTCGCCGGTGGAAGCGGTTTCTGCTTACTAAATTCGTCTGTGATCCTGTATTCATAGCCTTTCACCATGTTGACTTGGACAGTACAATCGCATAGTATATAGGTCAGGTAAAAACTTTGATTGATATATACTGGGGGTGCAATCTAATCGTATGCACTGCCTGGGTCTTTGGTGCCTCAATAAAGATTCTTTCTCTACCAGCAATTGTACCTATTTCCTGTAGCAAAAGTAGCAGGTAGCAAGTTATTGACACAAATCGCAAAGTATTTGTAACTAAATTTTTACGAAATAGATGTTGATGTCGCTTCCCTCCTGCGGGACGGCAAGAAAGGAGTGAGAAAATATATATAAATGTACTACCAGAGGTAGCATTAGCCCAAAATTCTGCGATCAATGCTTTAAAAAGGGAAAATGAGCTAAATTTCCCCCACAAGTAACCTCTATTAATCCCCACCCACTAGATAGGTATAACGTCGCAAACTGCGTTCATAATCCTGTAGTAGTAATTGGGATTCTTCCACAGTCATGCGATTTTCCTGCAAAGCTTGTTCACAACGAAGACGAATTCTTTCTAACAGGTCTTCCGCAGAATACTGCACATAACTTAATACTTCCGTGATCGTATCTCCTTTGACTAGATACTCGATATCGTACCCCTTGGGACTCATCTGAATATGTACCACGTTAGTATCGCCAAAAAGATTATGTAAATTGCCCATAATCTCTTGATAAGCACCCACCAGAAACATTCCTAGATAATAGGGTTCCGGAGAATGTTTACCGTTTTTGTACTCCAAAGGATGCAATTCTAAAACTGATTTTATGTCTCCGCGCAAATCGATAAACTGGGCAATTTTCCCGTCACTATCACAGGTTAAATCGGCGAGAATACCTCTTTGAGTAGGTTCTCGATCGAGACGATGGATCGGCATAATTGGAAATAGTTGATCGATCGCCCAACTATCGGGAACTGACTGAAAAACCGAGAGATTGGCATAATAAATTGAGGCCATAATTTGCTCTAAGTCTTCCAAGTCATCGGGAACATAATCCTGTTGTCGGGCCACTTGCAGAATTTTGTGACAACAAGCCCAGTACAATTGTTCGGCTCTAGCTCGTTCCTTGAGACTGAGATAACCGAAATTAAACAGACTAATCGCCTCCTCTTTGAACTGTCCCGCATCGTGATAAGCTTCCTGATAATTGCGCTCATCGATACCCGTGTAGGTTTCCCAGAGATTGCGGAGGATGAGGTGTTCTTTCCCATTGCAGGGATCGGGGGGATTTTGGGGAACCTCACTACTTCCCAAGATATCAAAGACTAACACCGATTGATGAGAAGCGATCGCCCGGCCACTTTCACTGATGAGAATCGGGGGTGAAATCTGGGCATCTTCACAAGCTTCCTTGACCTCGGCCACGATATCATTGGCATAATTCTGCATATTGTAGTTTTTTGAGGCGTAGAAGTTAGTTTTTGAGCCATCGTAATCGACCCCTAAACCACCCCCCACATCGAGATAGGTCATATTTGCCCCTAATTTCGCTAATTCCACATAAATCTGACTAGCTTCGCGAATGGCATCCTTAATGACGCTGATAGCGGAGATTTGCGACCCGATATGATAGTGCAGCAGTTGCAGACAATCTAACATCCCCGCTTGTTCTAATTCCGTCACTACCGTTAGGATTTCTGGGACGGTTAAACCGAATTTTGCCCGGTCTCCCGTGGAACATCCCCAACGGCCCACCCCTTTTGTCCCCAGTTTCGCACGCACTCCCAAATGAGGGGCAATTCCTAACTGACGACTGACCCGCAGGGTTAAATATAATTCTTCCAATTGTTCGATGACAATCAAAGGCCGATGACCGAGACGAGTGGTCAAAAGAGCGGTTTCGATGTATTCTTTGTCCTTATAGCCGTTACAAATTAGCAGTGGTTGTGTTTTGTCATTTTTGCCGTTTAAGGCAGGTTCTAGGGTAGCTAAAGCAATCATTAGCTCAGGTTTTGAACCAGCCTCCAACCCAAATTGATAGGGTTTACCAAAACGCACTAAAGACTCGACGATGTGACGGTGTTGATTGCACTTGATCGGATAGACACCGCGATAGACATTGGGATAATTATAACGGGCGATCGCTCGGCTAAAACAGGCATTCAGGCGCTCGATCCGGTCTTCCAAAATATCACTAAACCGAATTAACAGCGGTAAACCGATATTCCGCCGCTTAATCGCCGAAACTAACTCGTATAAGTCCAAAGAACCGCCCCTTTCTCCCTGGGGCGAGACGGTAATATTTCCCGCAGCATTGATCGAGAAATAGGGTTCTCCCCAGCCTTGGATACGATAGAGATTTTCGCTATCTTCGATCGACCAATGTTTAACGGGGGCAACTTTTTCGAGGTTGTTACCGTCAGAAGGGGTCAGATCGAGTGGAGATAATTGCTTTTCTTGTTTCTTAAGTTGAGTTTTACCCGCCATTGTCTATCGATCGCTCCGTGTGAGACTCCGATCTTCTATCTTAAGTCAGACTTCCTGTCTGCGACCAAGATTCCGATCGTGATAGAATTTACTCTCTAGGCTCGATCTCTAGGAATAGTCATCTATATAAATTCAAGGCTATGCAGTTATTAGACTCAAAAGGACGTTTATTCGGTAAATTTAGCTTGCTTGATATCGGAGCGGCCTTAGTAATTTTATTGACAATTATCGGTATTTTTGTTGTGCCGGGGACGAGTGGTAAAAGTACGATCGCTCAAGTGACCAAAGAACCCATAGAAGTGGATGTTATTGTCCGGGGTTTAAGTGTTCTTAATCCCAACGCTTTGATTAATCAATTCAATACCGAGAAGAAAACTAATATTGTTATTCGTAATCAACCGGCTGGTCAAGTGGATATAAAAAATGTTAAACCTTTAGCGAGAAATGTCTTAGTTCCGCAGCCCGATGGTAGTGTAAAAGTCCTACCCGATCCCCGCACAGAAAACTATTCTCAAGATATGATTATGACTCTCAGTGGTCAAGCGGAAGTTACCGATACCGGTGCGGTTGTTGGCGGTCAAAAGGTGAAAATTGGCACTTTAATCGAGTTAGAAGGAGATAATTATAATTTCAACACCAGTGTTATCGATGTCCGTTTACCAAAAAGGTCTTAGTTAGTAAACAGTGAGCAGTAAACAGTGAAAAGACAGTAGGAAACTTCCATGTAACACTGCTCACTTGAAAACTCAAATCTGATAACTGATAACTGATAACTGATAACTGATAACTGATAACTGATAAGAGGATTAACTGCTATTTATACACCGCCTTTAGCTCGTTTGATCGAGCAGTTACAAAAATTACCCGGGGTGGGACCCAAAAGCGCTCAACGTCTGGCCCTGTATATTCTCAAACGACCAGAACAAGATGCGATCGAATTGGCCCAGGCGATCGTAGCAGCGAAAAAACAAGTAGGATTATGTCAGGTTTGTTTCCATCTTTCGGCCGAACCAATCTGCGAAATTTGCCGCAATCCTAACCGAGAAACGGGGACTATCTGTGTGGTAGCTGACTCCAGAGATGTGATTGCTTTGGAGAAAACAAGGGAATATTCGGGCAAATATCACGTTTTGGGCGGTGTTATCTCACCCATGGATGGGATTGGTCCAGATCAATTAAATATACAGTCTTTAGTCACCAGAGTCAGCCAGAAAAAAATTCAGGAAGTTATCTTAGCTATCAGTCCCAGTGTCGAGGGAGAAACCACGACTTTGTATATTGGGGGTTTACTAAAACCCTTCACTAAAGTTACCCGTATCGCTTTTGGGTTGCCTATGGGCGGCGATCTGGAATACGCTGATGAAGTAACTTTAGCGAGAGCTTTAGAAGGTCGTCGGGAATTATAGAGCAGGGTGTGAGGTTTTGATCAGTTGACTTTTTGGCGAATAATCGAGCATTTGTAGCCAGCGATACAGTTTTATACTGCCTCTTATGCTTAGGTGCAGAATTTGTAGCTGCAGAAATCTTTGGGTGGTAATCATCAGCTACTGCACGGGAGCGAGAGAGAGCGCTGTTAAATGCTTTAAAGGCTGTTCTAGAATCGCCATTTCGCCGAAACAGTCACCGTTTCCCCGGATTTCCCAGGACAATTATTCGGCCCGACTACTCAAAGGGTTATTGAGATTGCCAGTGCCGGGACGTTTAACACTATGGGATTGTAACAGCGAGATCGCCTGTTGATACTGGGGATCATCCTTAGTTCCCAATAAAGAAGGATCATCGCGGAAGCGCAGCTGTTGTTCCTGGGTTAACTCGATCTGCACATCGGGTTTAATGCCTTTTTTGTAGATATTTTCGCCGTTGGGGGGATAGTAACGGGCAATTGTCACCGCTAATCCGGAACCATCGGAGAGGGTGTGTACCGATTGGACGGTACTCTTGCCATAAGTCGATGTACCTACTAAAGTCGCCCGGCCATTTTCTTTTAGCGCCCCGGCGAGGATTTCGCTGGCACTGGCGGAACCTTTATTAACCAAGACTACTAGGGGTAAATCGGTAATAGCGGTGTTATTGGCGATAAATTGACGATCACCGCCCCGTCGATCGATGGTGCTAACGATTTTGCCCTGTTTCATCCACATACGAGCGATATCAACACTAGCAAATAGTAACCCGCCGGGGTTGCCCCGCAGATCGAGAACATAGCCGGATACCTGTTGTTGACTTAATTCCTCGATCGCCTGTTTCATTTGTTCGGCTGCGTGGGAACTAAATTCATCCAGTTTGATATAACCAACTTTCACCCCACCTTCCTGTTTAAGGGTATAGCTAACGGAGGGGATTTCGATATCTACCCGGGTCAAAGTCACTTCAAATACGCCTTGATCGGGACGGGCAAGCTGTAAACTAACGCTAGTACCCACTTCTCCCTGTAGTGCTTCCATTGCCTGTTCTAAGGTCATTAAAGCGGTGGGTTTGCCGTTAATTCTGATCAGGCGATCGCCGCTTTTTACTCCTGCTTCCTTGGCGGGGGATTTTTTCACCGTATCGACAACGACCAGATCGCTAGTGCGTTTATCAAGGGCTAAACGTACCCCAATTCCCGATAATTCTCCGGAAGTTTGACTGGTGAGGACAGAAAATTCACTAGGAGTTAAAAAACGGGTATAAGTATCATCCAATTCCTTTAAAGCTTCGCGAATTGCTGTGTAAGCTTGTTGGGGATTAGTATAATTTCTGCTTAACAATTCTTGACGTTTTTTTTGCCAATCAATTTGATGAAAACCACGATCTACAAATTCATTATTAACAATTTGCCAAACCTGGTCGATGACCGCTTTCGGGTTATCTTCTAAGGGTTTTTCCCCTTTGGCTGCGGGGGTAAGGACCATCAGGGAACTAACTGCTAGGGTAGCGATCGCACCTCCGGATAGGAGTTTCTGCACGGAAAGGAACGAGGGACGCGACTGGTTCATAAAGACAAAGCCAAAATAAGATTGACGTTTCAATAAAGCCATTCAAAAAGCGGGAGCATTTTGCCTTCGAGGGAGGTGAGGAGCAGTGTTAACTACGACTTTCGTATAGATAAGGGAGTTCCTTGTCTGGCTCTAGTATCCACTATAGTTCTAGTTCTATAAAATCGAGCAATATCTGGCGATGAATTTTTCCTAAAGAACGAGTCTGATTAATCTTCTGGGAATAGTATTCCCCTTGACGGATGGCAGCCGGAGGTAATAATGCTAAATCTTGCCCTTCTGTTTGCACTAATTTTTCTAATCCCAGGGTCAGGGGTACATGATAAAGATAACGGGAGAGATTATCATCGTTATAAGAGCGAAAATAGCGTAAACTAGGGGCTTCGTAGTTAATTTCTTCTTTTAACTCTCGTTTTAACCCTATTTCTGGACTTTCACCCGCTTCTAAGTGACCACCAAATAAACCCCACACCCCCGGATAGAGAATCGTCGGTATGTCGTCGCGCAACTGCATTAAAAATCGACCGTCCTGTTCCAAAATCGCCAAAGCAACGAATATCATCAGTTATCAGTTATCGGTTATCAGTTATCAGGAGTCAGGAGACGGGAGACAGGAGATTATTTGTATTTTCTCCCCACTTCCCACTTCCCACTTCCCACTTCATAATTCATAATTCATAATTCCCACACCTAACCCTAGCTATTTCTCGCTTTGTTTATGGGGTAAAAAGAAAGCATCAAGGAGGTCTGGGACGGGTTTAACCACTGCGGGGGGTTTGGGGGGAATCGCTTCTGCGACGGGTTGTGCGGGGGGATTGGGTTTAATGGGGGTAAGGACGGGAGTTTCTGGGGGTTTCGTTTCAGCTGCGCTGGGAATTGTCACCTGTCGGGGATTTTCGAGGGGTTTAGTGGAGACTGGGGGAGAATTATTTTCTGGGGGTTTAACTTCCGAGGTGGGGGAAGGTTTAATTTCCGGGGACGGGGAAGGAGTAGGAACCGAATTAACTGCTACTGCATCCATCTGTTCTAATTCCACCACATACACTTCGTTGACGGTTTGGGAACCTTGGGGAATAGCCTCAAAGTCAATTTTGCCCTTAATGACGATTTCTTCGCCTTGACGGGGTAATTTATTGCTATTGGTGCGAATCCAAATCTTACCGGACCCATCCTGCAAAAGATAGGCTCCTCCCGCTAAAAAAGGGGCATAATTGCTGACAGTTCCCCTAAGATAAACTAAAGCACCTTTTGGTTTTTCCTGTAATTGCTCGATCGCTGTTAGGGGAGGATCACCGATGTAGGGAACGGCAATACCGAGGTCAGCAAGGGTACTACAACCGAATAACCCTAGCAATAATAATAAACTGCCGATGCGCCCTACACGAGTCTGAATAGACATTCTTGCTTTAACCTTAACGAGTGCGATTAGCCAATCTTTTTGACCATAGAATAGATCCGAAAGATTTTTGTTCTCGGTATTATCATAGAATGTCCGTAACTACTTGCCAAATTCTCGACGGGAAAGCCTTAGCTCAAAAAATCCAGCTTGGTCTAGGAGAGCGCATCCAGACGCTACAATCTCAAATGGGACGACCTCCGGGGTTAGCGGTGTTGATGGTGGGGGATAATCCTGCTAGTGCCGTTTATGTACGCAATAAGGAGAAAGCTTGTACTAAAATCGGCATGGCCTCTTTTGGTCGTCATTTTCCTACCGATACAAGTGAACTAGAAATTTTAGCGGAAATTGTCCGTCTCAATCAAGATGAGCGGGTGGACGGGATTTTAATTCAATTACCCTTACCTAAGCATTTAGATGCGGTTTCCCTTCTCTACCAAATTGACCCGAAAAAAGATGCTGATGGTTTACATCCTCTCAATTTAGGCGGTTTAGTGCGAGGTGAGGACTGTATTCGCAGTTGTACTCCTGCGGGGGTCATGGCACTGCTGAAAGAATATAATATTCCCATAGCTGGTAAGCACGCGGTGGTGGTGGGTCGCAGTATTCTAGTGGGGAAACCTTTAGCTTTAATGTTATTGGAGGAAAACGCTACGATAACTATTGCTCACTCGCGCACGGAAAATCTCGCAGAAATAACCAGAAGTGCTGATATTTTAGTACCTGCGGTCGGTAAAGCGAATTTAATCACTAAAGATATGGTCAAACCTGGTGCGGTGGTGGTGGATGTGGGGATTAATCGTGTGGCTGACCGTTTGGTGGGAGATGTGGACTATGCTGGGGTTTTAGAAGTAGCTAGTTATCTTACTCCTGTCCCCGGTGGTGTCGGTCCGATGACGGTGGCAATGTTATTAAAAAATACGTTGTTAAGTTATGAACGCAAGTTATAAACCCTCAGCTACCAGCTATCAGCTATTCAGTAATTCTACCGATACAATTTTGTCAATCTAGCAAGTTGGGATTTTTACGGGGAAACTCTCTTTTAAAATTGGGCTTTACTTTTGATTTTATTACTCAATCCAAGCTTTTGGGGGGTAGAACCCCCCAAACCCCTAGGGTTGATTCATTTAAATTAAGTACAGCTGATTTTGAGTCAATAAATTTGACTTAAGATTCTCAATTTTATCTTTCTCTAACCAAAAGAGTTAGTCACAATAATTAATCTTTAATCTTCTGCCAATATTTATTATAAATAGATTGATAAAGCTTGTTCTCAAGGCACTAAAAGCCTATCTCTCTTGAAATTGTCTGAGAGTACATCCTGTTAATTTAGCTAATTTTTCTGCTTCTTACGTCGATAAAACTATCAGTTTTTCCCAACGTTCAGCTAACCACCTCTGTCCCTCTGTTATTGAGAGAAAACCTAAACTTCTGAAAAGATTCAATCCTATAGTTGTGAGAATTGACCAATTGCTTGCCGCTTGAAAATCACTTATCTGGCTTTTATCTTCCTCAAAAATTACATCTTTTACCCAATGTAACTGATTTTCTATTTTCCAATGTCCTCGAATAATTTTAGCAAATACTTGGGCGGATTCGGTTAAGCTACTGATATAGTAAGCTGTTTCTTCATAAGTTTTATCCCCGCGACTACCCTTTCTTTCTACTTTAATAAGTCTTCGCAGATTTTCAAACCCTTGTCTTTCATTTTTCCTCACTTTAAAAACTTCTATTTTTCTGGATATTTTTCGACCATGACTATTATCTTGTTCAAGAAAACAACTTTCTGGCTTTGCAGAATCTAATGCCCTATTTTAGCTGAAACAGTCCAGTAGCAGATTACCTGATCGGCGATCGCACTGAAAAAAGCTCCCCACTTCCCCAACACTGAATAATAGGTTCCAATCCCAGTGATCTGTGCTACCATGCGGGGTAAATTCAAGCGATCTCCAGACACCTATGAGCAAGGTTCTCGTGTTGAATGCCTCCTACGAACCGCTAAATATCACCAGTTGGCGGCGCGCGATCGTTTTATTGTTGAAAGGAAAAGCTGAATCCCTAGAACATAACGGAAAAGTGGTTTGTCGTGACTTACCCCTACCTTCTGTTATCCGTCTGAGGCAATACGTCCGTGTTCCCTACAAGGAAATTCCTTTAACCCGTCGTAATATTCTCGAACGAGATCATCACACCTGTCAATACTGTCTCTACCGAGGTGAACAATTAACCATCGATCATGTGATTCCCCGTTCTCGCGGAGGGGGTGATACCTGGGAGAATTTAGTGGCGGCTTGTGTGCGTTGTAATGTGCATAAGGGCAATCGTACACCAAAAGAGGCCAATATGTCCCTGCACGCCCAGCCGCGTCGTCCCTACAGCAGTCTCCACTTTGAGCTATTAAAGCACACTAGGGGGAATCACAATCACGAATGGCGTAAATATGTCATCGGCATTTAGGGTGAAAAGGGCATGGTGAAACCAAGACCAAAATTGATTCCCATGCCATTATTATTAGTCTGGGTGCGAGGATTGGCAACTCCCGTGCCTAGATAAACCGAACAACCGCGACAGGGGGTATTGACTCGGTAGCGCACCGCCATGGGATCATTGGGATCGGTGATAGTTACTCCCTGATGGTTTAAATCTTTAATTAGATTGGTGACGGGTTTGAAAAAATCGGAGCTGGGGGGTTGACTTGGTTGCAGTTCTAGGGTTTGTTCTTGGGAAGCAAGAACGATTTCGGAAGCGATAATTAGCAGTAGAGAGGTAGTTAAGCCAAATAAACCCAGATTATTTTTGATCTTCATTTTTTTTTATCACCGAGAGACTGTTAATTTTTTCTGGTGAGAATTCTAGCGTTTTCTCACCAGAAAGGAACCTACCCTAATCAGTAAAAAAAATTTACTGATTTCTACCATACTTATAATAAGCGGCACAAGCACCTTCACTAGAAACCATACAAGTGCCGATGGGATGTTCGGGAGTACAAGCAGTCCCAAATACTTTACATTCCCAGGGTTTTAAAACACCTTTAAGAATTTCGCCACACTGACAAGCTTTGTGATCTTTAACACGCTGATTGGGTAGGGTAAATTTTTTCTCCGCATCAAAATTACTGTACTCATCTCGCAGTTTTAACCCTCCTTGAGCAATTTCTCCTAAACCTCGCCATTCAAACTGATCCCGCAGTTCAAAAACTTGCTTGATTGCCGATAAAGCGACTCTATTTCCTTGATTTTGTACCACTCGATCATACTGATTTTCGATCTCACATCTCTGCTCATCTAATTGTTTTAATACCATCCAAATTGATTGGAGAATATCCAAAGGTTCAAACCCAGAAACTACCACAGGTTTATGATATTCTTGGGCAATAACTTGATAGGGTTCTGTGCCAATTACCATGCTAACATGACCGGGCCCAACAAAACCGTCTAACTGTAAATCTGGGTTATCTAACAAAGCTTTCAGAGCGGGAATAATCACCACATGATTAGAAAATAAACTAAAATTAGTGATGCCATCTCTTTGCGCTTCTAAAACGGTTAAAGCTGTGCTAGGAACGGTTGTTTCAAAACCTAAGGCTAAAAATATTACTTCTTTATCGAGATTTTCTCTGGCAATTTTTAAGGCATCGCGAGGAGAATAAACCATGCGAATATCATCACCTTTTGCTCGCGCTTGCAGCAGACTCAAATGGGAACCGGGGACACGCATAGTATCGCCAAAAGTTGTCAGAATTACGTTCGGTTGTTGTGCGAGAAAAATGGCATCATCTAAACGACCTCGCGGCATCACACAAACGGGACATCCGGGACCATGAATTAATTCGATAGTTTCGGGAAGTATTGCCTCGATACCGTATCTAAAAATTGAGTGGGTATGACCTCCACAAACCTCCATAATTTTAGTAACTTTTTCCCGCTTTTCAGAGATTCTTATCGATAATTGTTCTATTTGTTGAATTAATCCTGCCGCTTTAACTGGATCACGAAATTCATCAACGTATTTCATTGTTTATCTCCTTTAATTATAATTTTTAGCTGTCGGTCGTCGGTAATAATTGCCGTGATTTATATTTCCTAAGATAGACAACAAAATCAATTTATGTGTGAATACTGTAAGAACATTAATTATAATTAAATTCTTACTCTAATTCCAATAATTGTGTTAATAAATTTAATGTTTCTTGCGCCTCATCTTCATCAATTCGATTCATGGCAAAACCCACATGAACTAATACCCAATCCCCTACACAAGTATTAGTGGGATGGTCTTCATCAACAATGCAAGTAATATTTACTTCTCTTTTGACCCCCCCCACATCGACGAGAGCGAGATTATGGTTTTCATCAATAATTGCCGTAATTTGTCCCGGTATGCCTAAACACATAGTTTTTACCTTAAAAAATCTAGTTTTTGTTAATTATGGGCTGATTTTTGGGCTAGAGATTGCAGTAAGAGTAACCGAGAATCAGGTCATACTTCATCCGTCTAAGAAACGCTATCCAGTCAAAGGTTATCCTTTTTACTTTTTCCTTTCCCCTTTCCCCTTTTTACTCGGTCTTACCTGCCATTCTGGACTATTGCCCTCAAGAACAGCTTTTTTTCCCGTATCTTTTTTAAGATTTCCCCTGTCCCGGACCGTGGACACTATCCCAGCAAGAGTAAAACTTTTGTATTAGGGACTACACCAATGATAAGAAATTATTCAATCAATCGATCGGGTGACATTCTAGGCTATGATTTCCCTGACTATAGTTATTTCTCTACATTAAGGAAAATAGACAATGACAGCCTTTCCCATCGATTTGAGCGCCTATAAACCCATCAGTCTCGACCCCAGTAAACCCACCCTCACCGACGAGCAAAGAAGCGCCCTAAAAGCCAATATCCAACTCTGTCGCGATGCTATCATCTTTTTTACTGCCACGGGTGCGGCCCGGGGTGTGGGTGGTCACACCGGCGGCCCCTACGATACCGTCCCGGAAGTGGTGATTCTCGATGCTCTTTTCCGCAGTCAACCTAGTCAATTTGTACCAATTTTCTTCGATGAAGCGGGACACCGCGTCGGTACTCAATATCTCATGTCCGCGTTAGAAGGTTCTTTACCCCCAGAACAATTAATGCACTACCGCGAGGCTAATTCTAAACTCCCCGGACACCCGGAATTAGGATTAACCCCCGGCGTAAAATTTAGTTCTGGCCGTTTAGGACATATGTGGCCCTACGTTAACGGTGTCGCTTTAGCTAACCCCGGAAAAACCGTTTTTTGTTTAGGTTCCGATGGTTCTCAACAGGAAGGCAATGACGCAGAAGCTGCCCGTTTAGCCGTGGCTCAACACATCAATGTTAAGCTGATTATTGATGATAATGATGTTACCATTGCCGGTAATCCTTCCAAATATTTACCCGGTTATGATGTGGCTAAAACTCTCGCCGGCCATGGCGTAAAAGTGTTAGTGGGAGATGGGGAAGATATCGATAGTTTGTATCGCAATATCTGTGAAGCAATTAATACTCCTGGCCCGATTGCGATTATTAATAAACGTCCCATGTGTCCGGGGATTGAAGGTTTAGAAGGGTCTAACCACGGTCATGATGTGATTTCTGTACCCTTGGCTTTGAAATATTTAGAGGCAAAAGGACACAGTGCCGCCGTGGAATATCTCAACAGTATTAAGAAGCCTTCTAATGACTATAAATTCCTCGGTTCTGGGGATAAATGGGGTTCTAACCGCAACGTTTTCGGTGAAGCGGTGGTCAGTCTTTTAGGCAAAATGAGCGAGGAAGAACGCAAGGCTAAGGTATTAGTAGTAGATAGCGATTTAGAGGGTTCCTGCGGTCTGAAAATTATCCACGATAAACATCCCGAAGTGTTTATTCCTTCCGGTATTATGGAACGGGGCAATCTTTCGGCAGCCGCTGGTTTTGGTATGGAAAAAGGTAAACAGGGAATTTTCGCCACCTTTGCCGCTTTTCTAGAAATGTGTATTTCTGAAATCACCATGGCCCGCTTGAATTATTCTAATCTTTTATGTCATTTTTCCCATTCCGGTATCGATGACATGGCGGATAATACCTGTCACTTTGGTTTGAATAATTTCTTTGCCGATAATGGACTAGATGACGGTTACGAAACCCGTCTTTATTTCCCAGCCGATGCGGCACAAATGACCGCTTGTGTCGAGGCAACTTTCCATCAACCCGGTTTACGTTTTATCTTCTCGACTCGTTCTAAAACTCCCAATATTCTTGATACTAACGGCCATAATTTCTTTGGCGATGGTTACACCTTTGTCCCCGGAAAAGATGAAGTAATTCGGGAAGGCACTGCCGGTTATATCATCAGCTTTGGCGATGGTTTATACCGCGCTTTAGATGCAGTGGAACGCTTAAAACAAGAAGGGATCGACGTGGGTTTAATTAATAAATCTACTCTCAATGTAGTGGATGAAGAAATTATCGCTAAAGTTGGTAATTCTCCCTTTGTTTTAGTGGTAGAAGCATTTAACCGTCGCACGGGTTTAGGTAGCCGTTATGGTTCTTGGTTACTCGAACGCGGTTTAACTCCTAAATACGCCTACATTGGTACTCACCATGAAGGTTGTGGCGGTTTATGGGAACAATTCCCCCACCAAGGTATTGACCCAGTTGGTATCATTAGTAAAGTTAAATCTTTAATCGCTTAGATGGTATTTTAGGGTGGGCTTTAATCAGTTATCAGTTATCAGTTATCAGTAGAATTATTGTAAATTAATTATATGTTATAGTGGTGGTTTAACTAATTTTCCCCAAAAAATTAGTTAAACAGTACGTTTGTTTTAAATAAAAACTTGAAGTTTTACTTTTAACTCAAAACTCTTTAGATATGCTTTAATTTGGTTATCAAAACCTCTTTATTTGAGCGGCACAAACTATCTTAATTTTTATAATTGAGAATAAATTCTCCTGATTAATTACAATTCTCCTTCACTGGATTAATGTTTGGCAACTTTTAAGAAATGTGAAGATATGTTCTAGTCATTTCAATTAAGATTGAGAATATCAATCCGAGAGTTCATAAGGATTTTGTCGGTCTAGACTGTATCAGACTTATCTGAAATGACTATATTCTTTTTTTGACTTCTATCTAAAAATCAATAAAAAAACCAAACCGTCTGTTTTACCATAAAAAAATTATGCAAGAGGTCTATTGGCGACGATTAAGCAAAGACTACGAGGATTGACACGAAACTCTTTCCCTGAGCTACGTTGAACAGTTCGAGGCGTTTATTTATCTGGGCATGATTCGACTCATGTTGAGGCGGCTTGCCTAGACAACTAGGCTACCTGTGACCCTTTTTAAACATCCTCTTAGTTAAAATCTAAGGGTTTTGTTAATTTTTTAGTATTTCTGTAGGGAGGAAGTCCCAGAATAGTGACTCCTAAAAACCGACTCCTAACCCCAGCTACCAACTTTTTCAGCAGACCCTAATTATATATTGGCTTCAAAAACGGGACAATAGCCTTCGGCAACCACTTTAAAACCGTAGAGGGGAGAAGCGGGATTCCAACAGCGCTGACTTTTGTAGTGGACACAGACACGACAGCAATCCATCTCCTCTAAAGCTTTGGTGATGCGATTAGGACTCTCGCTTAATAATTCCCGTTGGGAGACTCCCCGCAATAATAATTCTTCCCCTTGCCAGCGTGCTTCTACCAGTCCCGTATCGGCGAAATTACTCCACCGGGGATCCCGGGTGATCGACTCTGGTAAGGTGATAGTGACGATCGAATCCGATTCATTTAATTCTCCCTCATAGTGACTGGGGGCCGGGGGTGTCGGTTGCATAAAGCGATCGCCAATAGGCAATTCCACCAGGGTTCCCACGGCCGGGGAATGGAGTTGATAACGGCTTTGTAATTCTTCTAAACTGGTCAAATCCGCTAGATATAGGGGGGAGCCATGGACGAACATGATATGCTGCGGTCGCAGGTTATGGATTAGTTGGGTGGTGTTGCGACTATCGCTATGTTCAGCCAGTAGATAGGTTTCTTGGCTAATTAATCGCGAACGCTGTGCCGCTTTTAATCGGGGATTCTCTAGGTTGATATCGTGCAGGTGTTGGGGAACTAACATTAACCAAGGTTTATCCCCTTGCAGATATTTACTCACCTCCTCTAGGCGATCGATTAGTAAAATGATCGGAGTGGTTCCCTCTAGAGGTGTCGGTTTTTCTGGCAACCTTCGCAACCGGGGACAGATGCGCTCATCCCAAAATAAGGGCTGATGTTTGGCAAAATTCTGGACAGATGCGGGAAATTGTGGTAAAATTTCCAGGTAGGCATCGCAAGCTTTAGCGATCTTACCCCCAACCCAGATGTCAATATCGCGACCCGTGAATTGATGATGCGATCGCAGTAATTTTAAAATTTCTTGACCCAATCCCAAAGCGGGGACGGGTAGTAGGACATTTTGACCCTCGGCGATCGCATGATAGATGCGATTCATCAACTGTTTTTCCTGCTGTCGTCGGTGGGGATGGCGTTCTGTGCCGTAACTGCCTTCAATAATCAGCACATCGGGGGATACTCCCCGCAGCAGATCGATCGATAATCCTTCCACCAGTTGAAAATTAGACAGGGAAAAATCGCCGGTATAGAGGACTTTATAGGTGCGTTTGGGGGTTTTGTAGGTGAATAGGACCACGGCAGCCCCGGGTAGGTGGCCGGCCGGAAAAATCTCGACGGTGAGATCATCAAAGAGTGCAATCGGTGATCGCCATGGCCAACCCTGACAGAAACTGCCGATTTCCTCGGCAGAATCCGGCCATTGTAGGGGCAGCAGTTGTACTGTCACCTCACTGGCATAAACTGGCAATTGGGGATAGGTCTGATGGAGAGTCATTAACCCACGGATGTGATCGCTGTGGGCATGACTACAGAACACCAGATCTACGGGTGGTTTTTTGTTTTGGGTGAGGGGTTGCAGATCGGCCAAACCGCAGTCTAAAAGTATGCGATAGGGACCGATTTTCAGTAGGAGACAAACCCCTTCTGATGCGTGACCGACACCAAAAGGTAAACAGGATAAAAGGGATTTTGACCCCCAGACGGCAGTAGAGCGTTGAACCATGGCAACCCTGATCATGATGACTGGTTAGTGAGCGGAACCGTTGCCATCGTAGTTATCGCTATCATAAAAACCGTTGCGGGTGCCGAAAAAGAGACAAGAGACGGTGAATACAGCCGTCAATGCCAACAAGATTAATTTGATGTCCATATAATTAGTGCAACTCCTCAGAGGGTAATATCCCCTCATACTAACTCAACTTTTTCGGTTCTTAGCAGCTAGGTTTCGGATTTGACCATGGGCGCTCACCCTCTTTTAATAATTAAACTTGCCAGTAATTTGTGATGATTTCAGCAAAAACTACTGGTAATTATCAGAAAAACTAGCATTTTTTGTCATAATATAGCAAACCTAAATGAGTTGTGAAAAGGCATCAAATCTTTTCAAATTTCCTAACTTGAAAAGATTATATTTGGCAAAAAATTGACCAATTCAGACTTGAATTGCATCACTGTCTAATCTACCTTTATAGAATACCTCATTCGGGGTACGATAGTCAAGACATTTTCGAGGACGATTGTTAATTAAGTTTACGGCTCTTTCTACCTCCTCTGGCTTAGGGATTTTCAAATTCGTTCCCTTGGGAAAAAAATTGTCTCAATAGTCCATTGGTATGCTCGTTTAATCCCCTCTCCCAAGAATGGTAAGGAGTAGCAAAATAAAAATCTACTTCTAGTTTCTGACTCAACTCTTGATGTCCACAAAATTATTTTACCTTGTCACAAGTAAAGGTTTTTCTTTGGTCAGGGGGAATCTCTTGGAAAAGTTTTTGGCTCTTCTAGGTTCTGTGTGAGCATGGTATAATGGTAACACAGAACAGGAGGTAGTTTATGGGGATAAATTTTGATCAACTCCTCGATTTACCAAATGTAACAGTGGTCAATTATCAAAAAATTGGTCAGATAATTTTCCTAAAGCTCGCTCTTTAAAATGAAACAATTGAATAGCCGAATTGCCATCAAATCTTGGACAGAATCAATCAGACAGAAATATTAGGCAGTCCAGTATATTTAGAAGTACCACAAAACTATTCAGGATTATTTATTGCTTGATTAACTTGGGTGATTTTGGTTTGAAAATATTGTTCACGATAACGGATAGCTTGGGCTAATTCCGCACCTTTTTGGAAAGCGAGCAAAGCTTGGGGATAATTTTTTCTCTCTAGATAAATTTGGCCGATTTGATCGTAGGTGTTCATTAAACCGTAGTAATTATAACCCAATTCATGGACTTTAATTAATTCTTGATAGATTTGTAAAGCATAATCTACCTGTTGATAACTTTTATAAAGTTCGGCTAACTTACTTAAAGCTTCTCCTGCGGTGCCGTACTGTTGTAAAGCAAAAGCGAGAGAATAGGCTTCTTGAAAGTTTTGGCTGGCTTTATTTGCGTCTTTTAAAGCTTGATAATCTAAACCAATTTGAATTTTTAGAGCGGGAATTAACTGTATTTGCTGATTTCTGATCTGGGTTTCAGCTATTTCTTCTTTAATTTTTACTGCGTTAGCTGGTTGCAGAGATTCTCGATAAATTTCTGCTAATCTTTGCAGATATATCCCTTGAGTTAAAGAATTATTCTGTGCCTTAGAAATAGTTAATAATTCCTCATAGACTGGGGCGGCTTTTTGATAATCAAAACGGGATAAATGAATTTGACCAAGTTGATTTAAGTTTGCTTCTACTGCCAGATTATCGCCAGATTGTCTGGCATTAGCTAGGATTTTATCATAGATGATTATCGCCTCATTAAAAGCTCGTACCTGTTGATAGGATGTACCTAATAATGCTAATAGTTCCCCGTCCATTGTCTGGTTAGTTTCTGCGGTTTGTTGCACAGTTTTTAAACGAGCAGTAATTAATTTAACATCCTCTGTTCGATCTCGATTCCAAGCTGCTAACCCCACTTTTCCCAAAGATTTGACTTCTTCTTTTGCCCCTAAATAACGATTTAATTTAATCACTTCATACCAAATAGGAAAAGCTTCCTCATTTAATCCCGCATCGTATTTAGCTTGAGCTTCAGCATCGCGTTGATCGATGTATAATAACAGTTGACTACGCTCCAAGGGAGTTAAAGGGCGATCGATTGCGGGTAATAAAGGACTTTGTAGGGGAGTTTCGAGGGGATTGGGTGCAGGGGTTTCTGTTTGTGCTAGGAGAGGAAGGGAAGTACCGATCAAACAGAGCCATAAACCGAGAGAAAAACGTAGCATAATAGATTGATAAGAGCGTAATAGAGGGTGATATTTTGTGATCGATCGATTCTATAAGAGACTGACTGCCGAAAATTGCCGTTTGCCAATTTTGGGTTTAATTGCTAGTTTGATTGTAACCTTTAGTCTGGCTGCCTGTGGTGTCTCCCCGCAAGTTTTGGCAGAACAACGAATGTTTCTACCCCTCTCGGTCGAGTTTTTGGGAGAATATCAATTACCACAAGCGGATTATCAAGAGACAAGGGTGGGGGGATTATCGGCAATTACCTATGATCGCACCAATAACCGCTTTTATCTCCTCAGTGATGATCGTTCTCAAAAAGCTCCGGCCCGCTTTTATCGGGCTAGTTTGCAGATAAATGATGAAAAAATCGAAAAAGTGAATTTAGAGGCAGTCACGTTTCTAAAAGATGGCAAGGGAGAAACTTTTAAAAAGGGATCGATCGACCCAGAAGGTATCGCTTTTTCGCCCCGACAAACTTTGTTTATTTCCAGTGAAGGTGCGGTTAAAGAGGGAATTGCTCCTTTTATTGCTGAATTTGATTTGCAGGGACAATTAAAGGAGTCTTTGTTAATTCCTAATCGCTTTTTACCAGATGATAGCAATCAAAAAGGAATAGAGGATAATTTAGGGTTTGAATCCTTAACTTTAGGGATTACCAGCACCCTCAAAGACGATCCTTTTCGTTTGTTTACTGCCACAGAAAACGCTTTAATTCAAGATAGTCCCACGGGAAAAAGAGCAGAAAATCTCAGAGTGCGACTTCTTCATTATGTTATTGATCCGATTGGTGCGCCTGTGTTAGTATCAGAACAATTGTATGTGTTAGATGAGCCACCCAGTGCTGCGAGATACTACGGTTTAACGGAATTATTAGCTTTAGAAAAAGAGGGTTATTTTCTCAGTTTAGAGCGAACTTTTGGTTTAGAAGGTTTTGGAGCGAAACTCTTTCAGGTAGTTAATGGGAGTGCCACTGATACCTCGAAAATTGCTCGGATACCGGGAGAATTAGAAGCTTTACAGGTGCAACCCTTGCGGAAAAAATTATTACTAGATTTAGGGACTTTGGGGATTGATTTAGATAATTTGGAAGCAATGACTCTCGGTCCAAGATTACCGGATGGCAGTCGCTCTTTGATTTTAGTCAGTGATGATAATTTTAATCCGAATCAGGTCAATCAGTTTTTACTATTTCGACTCAAGGAAAAATAAACAAGAGATGGTTAATTGCCTCACCTATCCCCTTCTGGGAGAAGGATTGGGGTGAGGACTACCAATAAAGAAAAATGGGATAAATAGCCAGTTTAAAGACAAAACAGCCGATTAATAATCACTTTTTTCGATATCTTTGCGAATATCATTCAGGTCAATATAGCGATCGGTAGCGTTGCGTAATTCCCTAGCGATCATTCCTTCCGTAGAAACTACGGTAATATGAGTATTTTTAGAGCGCAATAGTTCGATCGCTCGTTCAAAATCGCCATCACCGCTAAATAAAATCACTCGATCGTATTGATCGACGGTATTAAACATATCGACGACAATTTCGATGTCTAAATTAGCTTTCTGGGAAAAACGACCGGAACTATCATCATAATATTCTTTCAAAATTTTTGTTCTCACCGTATAACCCAAACTAATTAAAGCATCGCGAAAACCTCTTTGATCTTGGGAATCTTTTAAACCCGTGTACCAAAAGGCATTAATTAACATAATATTCGGGTCGTTGGTGAAGTAATTTAACACCTTGCGCGGGTCAAAAAACCAACCATTTTTTTGTTGAGCATAAAACATATTATTGCCATCCACAAAAATCGAAAGGCGATCTTTCGGACGGGTGCCACCATTACAATGACAAAGACCGGCTTCTGTCATACAAAATACATACCTAATTTTTTATACAGTTTAACTATAAAATTACTTTTTAGTAATTTTACGGGGGAAAACGACTATTCTTTGGGGAATAGCGGTGATTTGAGAGCAAAAGGATAGCAACTAAAATAAAAATTAGCTTTTTTGTCTGGGAGACAAATTAGATAATAGTTTCGGAATAATTAAAAGTGATAATAGGGGGATTGTACAGTAATTAGGTCATTTTGATAATCTTTCTCGATAGATGGGTATCAACAAGGCTGGTTAGATCAGGTAGGAACACCAATCACTCCAACCTCCAGAATATAGCTTAACATTCTCGTATCCGGCTAGGGTCAGGGAAAAGATATTAACACAGGCTGTCACTCCTGAACCACAGTAGAGGATAATTTCTCGATCGCCTTGCCGCTCTTGCCAACGTTGTTTTTGCTGGGCCAGGGGTTGAGAAAAACCCTGACTATCGGTGACTTCTAACCAGGGATAATTCAGCGCCCCCTCGATGTGGCCGGCGATCGGATCGATCGGTTCCCTTTCGCCCCGATAGCGATCGCTTTCCCTGGCATCAATTAACACCACTCCCGCTTGCTCTTTTTGCCTTTTTACCTCCTCGATCGTCACTACCCAATCCTCTTGAACTTGGGGGAGAAAAGCGCCGGTTTTCGGCACAGGTATCTGATTGGAGACGGGATAACCCGCATTTAACCAATTTTGCCAACCACCATCGAGAATGCTGACTCGTTCATGGCCCAGATAACGTAATAACCACCAGAGACGACTGGCAAAGGCAAAACGGGAGGCATCGTAGGCGATAACATGGGTTTGACCAGAAATCACCCCTAACGAGCTTAATTTAGCGGCGATCGTCGGCGGATTCGGCAAAGGATGACGGCCGCCATGACGGGCAACGGGAGCCGATAAATCGCGATCGAGGTGTAAATAGAAGGCATTTTCCATGTGATTGGCTAAATACTGTTGATAACCGAGATCGGGATCATTTAATTGAAAACGACAGTCAATAACCATCAGATCGGGGCGATCGAGATTGTTAACTAACCAACTAGGAGAAACGAGGGGCGCGATCGGATTCATGGCGGGAAAATTGTTTAATAATTAACAGACAGTTGCGCTGATCTTCGCTGCGAGTATAACTGAGTTGATCGGCGATTTTTTGGAGGATCGGCAGTCCTTGCCCATGACCAGAGAAACTATAGTCATGATAGGCGTTTTTCTCGATAAAGTCCTCTAAATCGAAGACGGAACCCCGATCCCAGATGCGAATTTCCATCTGGTGAGGGGTAATCTCAATCTCGATCTCGATCGGAATTTCGGGGGGGAGGTGTCGGTGAGCGTGACGGACTGCATTGGTAAAACCTTCGGCAAGAGCAAGCTGACACTGGAGCCAGGCTTTTTGGGGAATGCCCGCCCGTTCAAGTTGCTCAAAATATTTTAAAACGGTATCTAAGGACCTGAGATCGCTATCTACCTGAAAAGAAATCTTCACCCCCGGCTTACCTCTGCAATGCCTTACGCTAGAAGTTATACCATTTTTCCCAAACTATGACTGATGTGTTAGCTCGATTCTGGATTTAATCTTCTCTTGAGGTATAAGCAAAGTCATCTGTTAGGGGGTCGGGGGTAAGCAGTAAGATTGAGATAGTCAAGTCATAAAAAAGATGGTACGAATTCTAGTAATTGATGATGATGGACTAATTCAAACGTTCCTAAGACGAGCTTTGCAGAAGGAATACGAGGTTTTTGTTGCCAGTGATGGGGAAGAAGGATTAAAGCAAGCGGGGCAACTAAAACCAGCGATGATTATTTGTGATTGGATGATGCCGGGGATCGATGGGTTGGAAGTTTGCCGGCAAATTAAGCTCAATCCCCAACTGTCAACGACTTTTTTTATCCTCTTAACTTCTTTGGGATCAGT
Organism: Microcystis sp.; assembly: GCF_048564745.1. NCBI lineage: Bacteria > Bacillati > Cyanobacteriota > Cyanophyceae > Chroococcales > Microcystaceae > Microcystis > Microcystis sp. Next base: position 18,692 of record NZ_JBLZRT010000124.1, on the reverse strand, counting down.
GGAGGATCGGGTGAAGGGATTGGATGCGGGGGCAGATGATTTTTTATGCAAACCGATCGAGATTAATGAGTTAAAAGCGCGCGTGCGGGCGGGAATGCGTTTGCATCAATTAAGTCATGATCTGCAAGCGCAAAAACAATTACTAGAAATGGAGTTGGCGGAGGCGGCGGACTATGTGCGATCGCTGTTACCAGAACCTTTTATTTCTCGAAAACTTGCTATCGATTTTCGCTTTCTTCCTTCTCGTCGATTGGGGGGTGATGGCTTTGATTATTATTGGTTAGATAAGGATCATTTAATGTTATATCTTTTAGATGTGGCTGGCCATGGTTTGCGAGCGGCTTTACCTTCCCTTTCGGTGATTAATTTACTCCGTTCCCGTGGTTTAAGTCAGGTGAATTACTATCAACCTAATCAGGTTTTACATGGGTTAAATCAAGTTTATCAAATCAGTCCTAAGAATGATAAATATTTTACTATCTGGTACGGAATTTATGATCGGAAACAACAACAGTTAACCTATGCCAGCGCTGGTCATCCCCCGGCAGTTCTCCTGACGCACAAACCTTTTGGCCAGATGATTGAAACCAGACTGAAAGCCCCCGGGTTTCCCATCGGAATGTTTCCGGAAGCGGAATATATTAATCAGGTTAAATGCCTGAATTTCCCCAGTAGCCTTTATCTTTTTAGCGATGGAATTTACGAGATCGATTGTGTTGATGGTAGGATGTGGGGACTGGAGAACTTTATTCAATCTTTGCGAAATTATCACGGTAATTATGCTAAAAATCTCGATAATTTTATTGAAAAAATTCAAGCTTTACAATTTGATGGCAATTTTAGGGATGATCTTTCGATTATGCAGGTAGATTTTCGCTGACTTAACTTCCTAAAATTTTTTGTTCTAATTCTTCTCGGTTATTAAAAATTTCAAAAACTCGATCCATATCAGTCAATTCAAATAACATTTTTATCTGCTCATTAATCGAGCATATCAATAGTTTACCCCCCGCAGAACGCACGGTTTTTAAGGATAAAACTAGCGCCCCTAAACCAGAACTATCCATAAAGGTGACATTCTGGAAATCAACGATAATAACCTCTGAACCTCCCTGTACGGCTTCGGCAATTTCTTGGCGAAATTCGCTGGCTTGGTTGGCATCTAAAATACCGGATGGTTGAATAACTTTAATTGCAGAACTCATAAAAAAAAGGAAAAATTAAAGGTTTTCTACCTGCTCACTGATAACTGCTCGCTGAAATCTGCTGACATCAGCCAATCTTTAACTATTTTTAACATATTAGGGTCAAGAAAAGCGCAAAATTAAAAATAGGAATTTTTGAAACTGCATGGAAAGTTACGATGTCATCCTCATCGGTGCGGGGCATAATGGTTTAGTTTGTGCCGCCTATCTCCTCAAAGCCGGTTATCGCGTCCTCCTTCTGGAACAGCGTAGCGTACCAGGAGGAGCGGCTACCACAGAAGCGGTTATCCCAGATCTGGCCCCCGATTTTAAGTTTAATCTCTGTGCGATCGATCACGAATTTATCTTTTTAGGACCAGTAATTGAGGAATTAGAGCTAAAACGCCACGGATTAGAGTATTTATTCTTCGATCCTACCGTTTTCTGTCCCCATCCCTCTGGCCAATATTTTCTTTCCTATCGCTCTCTGGAAAAAACTCACGCCGCAATTGCCCAGTTTTCTCCGCGAGATGCCGATCGCTACCTTCAGTTTATCGACTATTGGGCGCAGTTGATGAATGCGATCGGGCCTTGGTTTAACGCTCCGCCCCAAGATTTGCTCAGAATCGCCCGCAATTATAACTCTAGTGCCTTAGCTAGTGTCTGGAAAGCGATCGGCTCGAAAAAGAAACTGCTCGACTTCATCCGCACGATGATTACTTCCCCCGAAGATGTCCTCAATGAGTGGTTTGAGAGCGAATTTGTCAAAGCACCCCTGGCTCGTCTAGCGGCAGAAATTGGCGCTCCTCCCTCTCAAAAAGGCATTACCTCCGGGATGATGATGATGGCGATGCGTCATTCCCCCGGGGTGGCTCGCCCTCGTGGTGGTACGGGCGCACTAACGGAGGCTCTGGTGAAATGTGTTGTTAGTCTCGGTGGGGTAATTTTAACCGAGCAGAAAGTTAAACAGATTCTAATCGAGGAAGGACAAGCGATCGGGGTTAGGGTGGACTCTGGACAAGAATATCTGGCAAAAGCGGGTGTTATCTCTAATATTGACGCTAGACGAGTCTTTTTACAGTTAGTCGCCCCCGCCGATGTGGATGCCGCCGATCCGGAATTGCGAGAAAGGGTAGAACGGCGAATTGTCAATAACAATGAAACAATTCTTAAAATTGATTGCGCCCTCGCGGAAGCGCCAAGGTTCGAGGCTTACGATCACAAAGAGGAGTATTTACAGGGAACGATTCTCATCGCCGATTCCGTGCGTCACGTTGAACAAGCCCACGCTTTAACGATTTTGGGGCAGATTCCCGACGAAAATCCCTCGATGTACCTAGATGTCCCCACTATTCTCGATCCCTCCATGGCGCCCCAGGGCAAGCATACCCTCTGGATCGAATTTTTTGCCCCCTATCAGATTGCCGGGGCCGAGGGAACGGGATTAAACGGCACGGGATGGACGGAAGAATTAAAAAATCGTGTGGCCGATCGAGTTCTTGATAAACTGGCCGATTATGCCCCAAATCTCAAATCCGCCATTATTGCCTGTCGGGTGGAAAGTCCGGCCGAATTAGCTAATCGTTTGGGTTCCTATAAAGGTAATTACTATCATCTTGATATGACCTTAGATCAGATGATTTTCCTGCGTCCTTTGCCGGAAATAGCTAACTACAAAACCCCCATTAAAAACCTTTATTTAACTGGGGCAGGAACTCACCCCGGCGGCTCAATTTCGGGAATGCCGGGGCGCAATTGCGCTCAGGTTTTCCTGCGGGATCGAAGCACTTTTCTGCAAAGATTATTTAACTAGGTTTTGCTGAATAAATGTGAAATATGTACAAGGTAAGGGGTTTGGGGGCCTGTTTGGCGAATCAGGTGCAAGATTTTAAAGCTAGTGTCTCAAAAACCTTGCATCTTGATCGGCGATCGCGTCCTGTAGAGGCGAAGCATTCGGATAGAAAATCTACAGTTTCAGCGATAGGTTATTGCCCGAATGCTTCGCCCCTACTTTTTCAGTGTTAGGGTGATTTTCTCCTAATTGCAGTTTGCTTAAGTTTGTCGTTCATTGTTTCTTGATAAAACTAAGATTTAACTAAGACTTGCTCCAGTGGAATATGAGTCAGAAAAAATGTTTCTTCTTCCGAATCTCGCAAAGCTTCTAGATAGGCATCAATTCCTCGCGGTTGAGGCCAATTTTCAACATCTGCTAATTCTTTAAATGTTATATTAACTTTGTCCCCCTGTTGACGTGCTTTTCCCCTAAGTTGGTGGAAAGTTGATTTCAATTTACATAGACTTCCAATGGCGTAATCAAGATTAGAAAGAGAAGTCGAAATAGACTTAGGACTCTCACTCGTTGTATCTAAGTTAGCAGGGTTTTGTTTAACTTGCTCCCCTACAGGCGGCTGTAGTCAAAAATCATTAATTTGTTTACCAATATTAGTATCCCGATTAGCAAAATTAAGAATTTTTTCTAAGGCAGGAAACTGATTAATAACGTAAGGATTAGATTGATTTTCCTTAACCGCTTGTTCTGCAACCTTTTGTATTTCTGTATCTTCCAGTAAAGTCGCCATTACCTCAATGGTTTCAGGTAACAAAGCAGGATTTTGATTAGCCGATTCCAACTTTTTTAAAGTATCAGGAGACTTAGCTGCGATTAAATTTTTCAGTTTTTCAAGCGAACCATCTAAGACAATCTCCCCCACACGGGTCAATGCTCCCCCCAAAATAATCGTGACTCCTGTAGCCAATAGCGTCAAAAGTTACATGATACAACTCCTTGCTAGTAAGTTTTAGGCGTAAGGCTTACGCATCTAAGGGTTTGGGGTATTACTCTTATAATAAAGCAAAAATTGCTTCTTGGCTGACGTTTTCATCATTTATTTCGGGGTTATCGTTTCTGACTGAGAGGAAGGCGATAAGCGTTTACATTGTTACTCTATCCCTTGTAATAATTGCTCTACTGTTAACCCAATATCACTAGCAATGACCCTTAATAAAGTCGGTGAAATATCCCGTCCTTTATGAAAGGGAACCGTCGTACTGCGACCATCTTCATGGCGAAATTGTTTGTGGGAACCACGCTGACGGACTTGGACAAATCCCCGCTTTTCCAACAGGCGAATTACCTCTGATGCTTTCAGGACTGGAATTTTACTCATACTAAGCAACGGCAATTTGTTGTGTACCAATAAACTCAGTTTCCAGAGAAAGATCTTCATCCTCTAATAACATTTCAATCACCTCTTGTAAATTTTCTCGCAACTCATCTAAGGTTTCTCCTTGGGAATGCGCTCCCACAAATCCAGGAACATAACCAACATAGAGATTAGTCTCTAGATCTCTTTCGATAATTGCTGTAAATAGTTTCATAAAGTACCTCGCCTTTTAAACTCTAATCATACAGTAAAAATTGCTTCGGTGGGGTCTTGGTTGATACAGTAAAGTTAAGGCGGGTGTCACACCCTCGCCATGACATAATTATTAATAACAGGAATTTTACTCATACTAAGCACAGTTTCCTGAAGCTGTTGCCCATTTAAACTGGGTATTAGAGTGTTAGAAAATAAACTATGAAACTCGCTAAACTCACTGACCACGGTGCGCCCCTACCATTGGCGCGATAATATTATTCACCTTTTCATGTACTATGAATATATGGCAAGATTTTTGAAGGATCACAAGCGATGCAATTTCTAAGGCTCAGAGTTAAAACTGCTTGGAGAAGTAAAAAAATAAGGGGAATTATATCGCTCCTATTGCTTTTTATCTTGATGCCAATTTTTCTTTATGCCTGTTTTAGTGATCTTCCTACTCAATCATCGGAGCAACTGCAAGGAACCCTCTTGGTTTGGTATCCAGAAGAGGGCAATTTAACTGAAGTACTAGGTTTGGGTTTGCAAGAGTTTGAAAAATTAAATCCCCAGGTGACAATTCTCGAACAAGCTATTCCTATCGATGAGATACCAGAACGTTTTTTTAAACAATCTCAAAGCGGATTGGGTGCGAGTGTTATTCTAATTTTTTCGAGAAATATACCCAGATTAGTATCCCAAGGAGTACTGAAGGAAATTGACCAGAAAAATCTAGATTTATCTATTTATTATCCCCCGACGCTGAAACAAGTTAGCTATCAAGGAAAAATCTATGGCATTCCTTTAGGTTCTCGTACTAATGTACTGTGTTATAATCAAAAAAAATTACAAGTTAGTCCCGATCCGGTGCTGAAGCAACCTCCTACCAGTTTAGAGGGATTAGTGGAACGTGCGCGCAAAGGTTATTCTGTGGGGATGGTGTCCTCTTTTGAAGATACTTTTTGGGGAATGGCAATTTTTGGCGGCTATTTGTGGGATGATCAGGGTCGGCTGCAACCTCGCTTGGATGGTTGGGCAAAATGGCTAGAATGGCTAAAATTTGCCTCGTCACAGCCTAATTTTATCCTCAATCGTCAACGGGAATTACTCCATGATGCCTTTGCTAAAGGCCGCTTAACCTATTATGTGTGTAATTCTATTGAAATTGCCGATTTAAAAAACAGCCTAAAAGATGATCTCAGAGTTGCTTTACTTCCCCAAGACACTCAAGGTAAAGCAGCACCAATTCTCTATACACGGGTGATGGTATTTAATCGTAATAATAGTGATAATGAAAATAGTTTGGGATTAGCTTTAGGAAAATTTCTCTCTAATCCCGAACAACAATTGCAAGCAATCATCCAAACAGAAAGTTTTATTCCCACTAATCGACGGGTGCAGATCGAAGGAAATTTACTACCGATTGAATCGGTATTATTACAACAATCTCAAAATGCCGTGGCAGTTCCTCTGGATGATTGGGAAAAGTTGAATAAAATTTTAGAAAAAGGAGAATTTTGGTATGAAAGAGCAATCGCTGGTGAAATATCTTCCTCAGCAGCAGCCCAAAAACTGACACTTTATATTCAATTAGATCTCGATCAGGAAGTCGGGAAAATAAATTAATATGAACAACAATATCCCCTCTCTTTCGGAAATAATTGCTAACCAATTATTATTTTTAGGACGCAGAAATGTTCAAAGTCAATTAGCGATCATTTTTCTGTCTTTAATTCTTGCTTGGTTATTATCAAAATGGTTATGGTCTTACTTAGACAAAAGATTTCCTCCCGTCACCAGTTTTATCCATAGTGATAAAAATTTAACCCTCCGTCAATATTTTGCTATCCTGATACAGTTTCTTAATTTTCCAGTTATTAGTCTAATTTTACTTGACTTAAAGTATCTAATTTTTTTCAGTCAAAACTGGACAAGAGGAATGATTAATTTATCCATACAATTAATATTTTTTTATTTGATTTATCGTTGTTTATTAGCTGGATTATATGCTAGGTTTTCCGTCAATACAATTAAATATTATCATGGTCGGCTTTTAGCACCTTTATTGGTATTATTCCTCCTGAGAAATATTATTGGTGTTTACAATAATATTCAAGAAATTGCCCAAGTATCTCCCTTCAATTTATTCAATAGTCCGATCACATTGAGAAGCATATTTATTTTGATAATAGCTCCCTATTTTCTGGTAATTATTGTTATTCTTATAGAGAGTATAATTCTGAGCATTACTAATTTAAATCAGCAAGCGAGTCGCGGTGAAATTGAAGCAACTTTACTGTTAGGACGTTATTTTTTCATTGTCTTAGGTTTTATTATCATCTTGGGTTATGTGGGAGTTAATGCAACAGCAATAGCGGCAATTACTGGCGGTTTATCGGTGGGTATTGGTTTCGGTATGCAGCAAGTGGTAAGTAATTTCATTAGCGGTATTTTACTATTATTTGAAAAAGTTCTCAAACCTGGTGATATAATTAATATTGAAGGACAGACTTCTCAGGTAAAAAAGCTAGGTATCCGAGCGACAACAGTGCAAATTCTTACAGACAATTCCGAAAAAATTATTCCCAATCAAAAGTTTTTTACTGAGAATGTCACCACCTACACGGGTAGTGATAACTTGATTTATTGTTCAATTGTTATCGGAGTTGGTTATAATTCTAACGCCCAACAGGTGATGAATTTATTGCTAGACATTGCCGATCAACATCCTCACATACTTAAAAACCCGCAACCAGTAGCCTTTTTTCTTAATTTTGATCATTCTAGTTTAAACTTTGAATTAAAGTTCTGGTTGGATGATGTTAACAGGAAAAAGCGAGTCATTAGTGATATTAATTGTGCTATTCTTGATCGGTTTACTCAACAGGGTATCGAGATTCCCTTCCCGCAACAAGATATTCATATTCGTAATAATTAGCAATTTATCCCAGTCAAAAACCCTATCTGATTATTTTCATCGCCAAATATATCACTTTCACTTATTAAATTTATGTATTTATTGTTTTTTATTAATGGCTTATATCTTGACATAAAAACAACTTTAATATAATATCTACCTTAGATGTTATACTCAGAAATACTCAATAATCTAGAATCAAAATCTCCCAGATTAATCTTTGGCACTTTATCGCTTGCCCTAGCCTTAAATTTGCCTTATGGACATCACTCGTAGTCCCACTTTTACCTTTTAATTGTTGTCATCTACCCTAACTAAAAATCTCATGATTATCCCGCGTTTACAAAATCGGTTTCCCAGAAATAATTCCACCCGTCGGCTGCGAGCTTTCCTCCTAGGTCTTTTCGCTGTGGGTATGACCGCTTTACCCCTAAAAGCCGCTGAAGAAATTGAATTTGTCTATACTCCCCTCGTCTTTTCTGTATCGGTAGCATCCCTAGAAAATTTTGCTAAAGAAGGAAAAATTGATGCTAATTTAAAAAGATTTCTTGCCAGAACAACTCCCGAAGCAAGAGAGAAGTTTCGTGAGGCTTTATTAACAAAGATTGACATCGATCCTATTTTACTATCTCGTTTTTTTAATAGTGTGATGGGTGCTGATATGCTCTCCCGTTTGGGCAAAGGCATCACCATTGAAGGGGGAATTAATGGTAAATATGCCCTGCGGGGTGCGATTGTTAGTGCCGCTTTCGATCCAGGAGGATTAACCCTTTTAAATGTCCTGAAAAAATTCCCCAATAATATACAGTTACAGGGGGAAGAAATCCTCGGATTAGCTAAAACCATCGATTATGCAGTTTATGTGGCGGAAATATTTATTAAAGATATGCGCCTCTGGACAGCCGAGGAAGCCGCTGCCGTTAAACCAGCGATTAATTATGCCAGTTTACCCGATTTGCGTCAGCGCGGTAGCTTTCAGGTAAAAAAAGAAGTTTGGAACCTAATAGATAGCAGTCGCAATCGCAGTTTATATGTGAATGTTTATATCCCGCAAACTTTCCGAGAAGGCAAAACACCTGTAATTATTTTTTCCCACGGATTAGCCTCGCGGCCGGAAGATTATGCCCAAGCAATTGAACATCTAGCTTCCTACGGATTTTTAGTAGCGGCACCGCAACACCCCGGCAGTGATACCCAGTACCTGCAAGGAATGTTAGGGGGGTATTATCGCAATATTTTTGATGGCAATGAGTTTATTAATCGACCCAAAGATATTAGCTTTGTCATCGATGAATTAGCAAGACGTAATCCTAGTCAATTTCAAGGTCAACTTGACCTCACTAATGTGGGAGTAGCGGGTCATTCCTTTGGAGGTTATACATCTCTAGCTGTTGCCGGCGCACAAATTGATTTTGATAATCTCGCCCAAGATTGTAATCTTCCTTACTCCGGTATTAATATCGCCATTGTACTGGAATGTCGCGCCCTGGAATTGCCTAGACAGGTCTATAATTTTCGTGATGAACGAGTGGCGGCTGTCTTTGCAGCTAATCCCGTTAACCGCAGTATTTTTGGGGAAAAAGGTTTAAGTAAAATCTCGATTCCTGTCCTCTTGGGTTCTGGAAGTTATGACCCGGCAGCTAATCCGATTTTTGAACAGGCCATTCCTTTTACTTGGTTAAAAACGCCGGATAAATATCTGGCCATGGTGGAGGGACAAGCTCATGTAAATTTTACGGAATTGGATGCAGGAATGCAAAAAACCCTAGAGTCTGTGGTCGATATCACTTTACCCAATCAAAATTTAATCGAGGATTATGCGGGGGCTTTATTGGTGGCTTTTTTTGAAGTTTATATTGCTGATAATGACAAGTTTCGTCCTTTTCTTCTGTCTAGTTATGCAGAATATCTCAGCCAGGGACAAAAGTTTAAATTAGACTTTATTACTGCCGCTTCTGACCAGAAATTATCTCAATTAATTGAAAAATTGCGAGTACATCGGCAATAGTAAAACGTAGGGTGCGTTAGACGGCAAAAATTCCTGACGCACCACCTATCATCAACTAAGTAGCTGGTTACAATCAAAGATAAAATACAAAGAACCAGAAGCCTGTGCCACTATCTAACAGTTAATTCAGATTACTTACTTATTAAGTGTCAAGTTTGCCGCTTTCTTTTCACTGATGACTGATGACTGTTTACTGATAGCTCAAAAATCTCCCCACTGCCCCTCTGCAAAAAAGATTCTCTTGAGTTGTATAATCTCTAAAGGATTAGCGTACTCAAGAAAAAAATTATTTCATGCTCAGAAAAATTAGACTATCATACTTTGGCTTAATTTTAGGCAGTATTTTAACGGTTATCGGGATCATCGGTTATGCCCAAGGTAACGCCACGGTCAATTTAGCGGGCTTTTTCTACGGATTACCGTTATTATTGGGAGGTTTAGCCCTAAAAGCTTCAGAAATCAAACCGATACCCTTCAGTCAACCCACTAGCCCCGAAATCTTGCAATTGCGCCAACAACAGGCTACTGTCACCCAAACCAAACTTCGCAACGATGTCACCCGCTATCGCTACGGACAGGAAGTGCATCTGGATGAAGCCCTAGAAAAGCTGGGATTAAGCCCCACGGACGAGGAAAGACCGACTTTAGTGGCAATTCGTGAAACTGCTGTTGATTCCGCCTATTGTTTCACCCTAGAATTTGAATCGCCCCTTTTACCCCTAGAAAAGTGGCTGGCAAAACAAGAAAAAATCGAAAGATACTTTGGACCAGGAATTAGAGCCGAAATTAAGCAAGTTGACGAGGAAAAAATTGATTTAGCCCTAATTACTATCCCTAACCCCTAAATGCTCACGCCTATTCAGTATGGCTTCTTGGCAATCGCTGCCGTGGCTGCCGGCTTAATTAATGCTCTTGCCGGTGGCGGTAGTCTGATTACTTTTCCGACGCTGATGGCGGTGGGTATCCCACCGGTGATGGCAAATGTGACTAATACCGTCGCTTTATGCCCCGGTCATCTGGGGGCAACCCTCGCCCAAAAAAAAGACCTGCACGGGCAACAAAAACGGATTCGGTTATTACTACCATCGGCAGTTATTGGCGGCATTATCGGTGGTATTTTGCTGTTAAATAGTAGTGATAAAGTATTTGAGCGCCTGATTCCTTTTTTGATTCTTTTAGCGGCGGCTTTATTGGCTTTTCAAGATACTTTACGCTCTTGGTTGCAGCGGCGAAAGGGGGACGAAAATGGTCATATCCCAGAAATTTTGTCGGTTTTACCCATCGCTCTCGCTTCAATTTATGGTGGTTATTTTGGAGCGGGTTTAGGGGTGATTAAGTTGGCAATTTTGGGCTTATTTCTCAAGGATAATCTCACGAGATTAAATGCTTTAAAACAGTTGCTTTCTTTGGTGGTTAATGTGGCTGCATCTTGGTTTTTTCTCTTTTCTAATCACGTATATTGGTCGGCAGCGATAGTGGTAGCAATTGGCTCTTTAATTGGGGGTTTATTGGGGGGAAAACTAGCTAGAATTATCTCTCCTAGTTATCTGCGTAAGACCGTGGTAATTCTGAGTATTATTACCGCTATAGTTTATTGGCTTCGTTAACAAACCGATTTATGGCAGTTAAGCTGCCCGCGCATTTAAATTGCTTGTTGAGATCAGGCAACAGTTTAAAACCTTACCCGATGACGTTTTAACTCAATTGCCAAGAAAAGTGGGTTTTAGCTTGTCTAGAATAACCGAGTCTCTTGCTGCATTCTAGCATCGGTTAAACACACTGAAGGATTAACGGAATAGGGTGGATAATTTTGCTCGGCAAAACCTGACCAGATGTTTAGTATCGACAAAGCTGCCCTTGTCTAGCATTCACAACAGGGGGAAGAACATACCTTTCTGCGATCGCCAGCCGCAATCAGCGATCAAGCTCTCCATAACTGAGATGGAGGCGACAGTGCCGGCAAAAACTCCCTAGCCATACCGCTCTCCTCCAGATGATCTACATAAAAACTTAAGAATGATCCCCGTCTGGTGATAGACTTTTGACTGTTAAGGAAACAAACTCACTAGATAAATCATAGATCAGCTGTAGGGAGGATCATCGAGTGGAAAGTACGCTAGGGTTAGAAATTATCGAAGTGGTCGAACAGGCTGCCATTGCCTCCTCCAAGTGGATGGGTAAAGGCGAAAAAAATATCGCTGATCACGTCGCTGTAGAAGCGATGCGCGAACGGATGAATAAAATCCATATGCGTGGTCGCATCGTTATTGGAGAAGGGGAAAGAGACGAAGCTCCCATGCTCTATATTGGCGAAGAAGTGGGTATCTGTACCCAAGTTGATGCCAAACAATATTGTAATCCCGACGAATTAGTCGAAATCGATATCGCCGTCGATCCCTGCGAAGGCACTAACTTGGTTGCCTACGGTCAAAATGGTTCCATGGCCGTGTTAGCGATCTCCGAAAAAGGTGGATTATTCGCCGCTCCTGACTTTTATATGAAAAAATTAGCCGCTCCCCCAGCAGCTAAAGGTCATGTGGATATTAATAAATCGGCGACGGAAAACCTGAAAGTTCTTTCCGATTGTCTCAATCGTTCGATCGAAGAACTGGTGGTAGTGGTGATGGATCGTCCCCGTCACAAGGAATTAATCCAAGAAATCCGCAACGCCGGGGCCAGAGTTCGTCTGATCAGCGATGGTGACGTATCGGCCGCTATTTCCTGCGCTTTTTCGGGAACTAATATTCATGCTCTCATGGGTATCGGTGCCGCTCCAGAAGGGGTAATCTCGGCAGCGGCTATGCGTTGTCTAGGCGGTCACTTCCAGGGACAATTAATCTATGATCCCGAAGTGGTCAAAACCGGTTTAATCGGCGAAAGCCGCGAGGGTAATCTCGCTCGTCTGCAAGAAATGGGCATCACTAATCCCGATCGCGTTTACGGTTGCGAAGAATTAGCCAGTGGCGAAACCGTCCTCTTTGCCGCCTGTGGTATCACCCCCGGCACCCTGATGGAAGGGGTACGCTTCTTCCATGGTGGCGCTCGTACCCAAAGCTTGGTTATCTCCACCCAATCGAAAACCGCTCGCTTTGTCGATACCGTTCACCTGTTCGACCAACCCAAATACATTCAACTGAGATAATTCTCTGAGGCGGTGGGGTGGGTATGGCTCACCTCGCCCCCATTGGTAAAAATATATAAAGTTTTTTTTCAAACATCTTTTATTTGCATCCCGATTGGGACTAAATTGCAACAATTAGAGACATAACGCACTGATCTTTATCAATAATTTTTGTAGCCTGAGCAACATTTGTAGGAGAACATAAATGAATATTGCTGTAGTGGGCTTGAGTCACAAGACAGCCCCTGTGGAAATTCGTGAAAAATTGAGTATCCCGGAAGCGAAAATCGAGTCCGCTCTTACCCACCTCAAGGGTTATCCCCACATCCAAGAGGTGGCGATTATCAGTACCTGTAACCGTTTGGAAATCTACGCCGTGGTTACGGATACGGAAAAGGGCGTGGTGGAAATTACCCAGTTTCTCGCTGAAATCGGACATATTCCCCTTAATGTCCTGCGTCGTTATCTGTTTACCCTACTGCATCAGGATGCTGTGCGTCATCTGCTCCGGGTGTCGGCCGGTTTAGAAAGTCTTGTCCTCGGGGAAGGGCAAATTCTCGCTCAAGTTAAAAATACCCATAAATTAGCTCAAAAGTACAATACTATTAGCCAATTACTCGATCGCCTGTTTAAACAAGCGATGACTGCCGGTAAGCGCGTCCGCACGGAAACCAGCATCGGCACGGGAGCCGTATCGATCAGTTCGGCGGCGGTGGAGTTAGCCCATGCTAAGGTGGCAGACCTCAGCGGCAAGAAAATCGCTATTATCGGGGCAGGGAAAATGTCCCGATTATTAGTTACTCACCTTCTGGCTAAGGGTTCTCAGCAAATTGCGATCGTCAATCGCTCCCAAAGACGGGCCCAGGAGTTGGCCTGTGAATTTCCTAACGTACCAATCCAACTATATGGCTTAGAAGAGATGATGACTACGGTAGCGGCATCGGATATCGTCTTTACCAGTACCGGAGCCACGGAACCAATTTTAACTAAAAATTTATTGACAGAAGTGACGATTACTGCTAACTCGCTGATGTTAATCGATATTTCTGTTCCCCGCAACGTTCACACCGACGTGAAGGAATTGGCACAAGTGCAAGCTTTTAACGTCGATGATCTTAAAGCGGTGGTTGCCGCCAATCAGGAAAGTCGCCGTCAGATGGCCAGGGAAGCAGAGGCACTCCTAGAGCAGGAAGTGGAAGCTTTCGAGCTTTGGTGGCGTTCTTTGGACACTGTACCGACAATTAGCTGTTTAAGAAGCAAAATTGAAGATATTCGCGAACAGGAATTAGAAAAGGCCCTCTCCCGTCTGGGGACGGAATTCGCCGAAAAACACCAAGAAGTTATCGAAGCAATGACCCGCGGTATCGTCAATAAAATCCTTCACGAACCCATGGTACAACTGCGGGCCCAACAGGATATCGAAGCGCGTAAGCGCTGTTTACAATCCCTGCAAATGCTCTTTAATCTCAGTGTCGGGGAGGAATATAGTTAGGGGCCGACAATTGACAAAAATTAAGGGCGATTCTATGGGTCTGTTAAGATGATTTTGAGGGATTGGGGGCGAATAATTTGGCCCGATTCCCCTATCCACAATTTCAAGATTGACAGACCAATAGTCTTTTGGCTGTAGAAATGCGGTAATTATGCCCAAATTGAGGGGGTGTTTAACTGATGGAAGTGGGATAGAGGAGGGTGTGGAACCGCAGGGAGCGATATGATTGATGGTTAGTCCAGAAATTTTTAGAGAGAATGAAGACCTTAGAAGAAACTATTGCACAGGCTATGGATTGCCAAGATAAGTCAATCTTACCTTTTCTTCCATATATTTTACAGGACTTCTGGGAAATAGGCTCTTCTGCAAATTCTATTCTTAAAATTGTCAAAGCACATACAAATAATTATTCTGAATTAAATGTACTGGATCTAGGCTGCGGCAAAGGTGCAGTCTCGATAAAATTGTCAATTGAACTGGATTGCTACTGTCTTGGAATCGATGCAATACCAGAATTTATTGAAATCGCTAATAAAAAAGCTAGAGAAGAAGCAATTACTTCAAGGTGTAAATTTATTTCAGGAGACGCACGAGAAATAATCAATACATTAAACCAATTCAATGTGATTATTCTCGGCTCGATCAGTTCTGTATTTGGAAATTATTTTCAAACTATGACTATCTTAAAAAAAAATCTGACAAAAGATGGTCTAATTATTTTAGACGATGGATATTTTGAAGATGATCAACCCTATAAGCATGACTTTATAATCAAAAAAAGTATGCTGTTAAACCAGATAGAAAAAGCTGGCATGAAATTAATAAAAGAATATACAGAAACTGAAATAAATCAAAATGATGAGTATGAAATGCAGTTTAATTATCTTAGGCAAAGATGCCAAGAATTAGCGGTACAATATCCAGACAAAAAATATTTATTTGATCATTATATTGAAAAACAAAGAGCCGAGTATAACAATCTAGAAAATATAATTACTTGTGCAACAATGGTAATTCAAAATAAATAATTTTGGACTAACATCA
Organism: Microcystis sp.; assembly: GCF_048564745.1. Classification (NCBI taxonomy): domain Bacteria; kingdom Bacillati; phylum Cyanobacteriota; class Cyanophyceae; order Chroococcales; family Microcystaceae; genus Microcystis; species Microcystis sp. The sequence goes on along the minus strand of NZ_JBLZRT010000124.1, from coordinate 3,567 downwards.
CCTTCAGTCTGACCCCGCATCATCAGTTGATTGCGATGCCGAAGGCACTGCCAAAAACTCGATGACCGGTTCGAGAGGGCGGGACTCGGCTAAAGTAGAACGGGGGTGCTGAATCGTTTGTATTCTTTCAGGTTAACTCCCCCTCCTTTTCTGATACCGAACTGAGGTTAATTATCATCGGTCAAGCGTCAAAACATCTAGGCTTTTCCTTGATCCCAGTAATGTAAACTTTGATTAAGAGAAAGACTTCTAGCTCCGATCCGATGTTATATTAATAATTGAAGCTAAAGAAAAAAGCTTCCCTGACAGATCAACTGGCAAGGTTATAAGGTCAAGTTCACAAAGGAGTAAACCCTGTTAAAGTTACATTCTGTCTCGATAACGGCGATAACAGCGATCGACCTGAACACTCATATTTCCTAAAGTAGAGAACAAGGGAGTTAGGCAATTGGAACTAGAGTTCAATGCTTCTCCAACCAGTCTCAAGTTGTGAGGGGAAATACCTGAGAATCGGTAAACTGATCGCTGTTATTGTTTGTCAACACAAGTAATTGATAATTGCAGTCGCTCTCCTTTGATGAGATAATAGAAAGTCTTCTGTTCAAAAGGATATCGATAGGATGCGACTCTCTCAACAGCTTTTTGTCACCCTCCGGGAAGACCCGGCCGAGGCGGAAATCCCTAGTCATAAATGCTTAGTCCGTGCCGGTTACATTCGTCGCATTGGCAGCGGTATTTACGCCTATTTACCCCTGATGTGGCGGGTTTTGCAGAAAGTCTCCCAGATAGTCCGGGAAGAAATGAACAAAGCCAGCGCCCAAGAATGTTTACTTCCCCAACTGCAACCGGCGGAACTCTGGCAAGAATCAGGCCGTTGGGACACCTACACAAAAGCAGAAGGGATTATGTTTGCCCTGACGGACCGGCAAAACCGGGAGTTAGGATTAGGACCAACTCACGAAGAAGTAATTACTGCCGTCGCTCGTGATTTAATTCGTTCCTATCGACAATTACCGGTTAATTTATATCAGATTCAAACTAAATTTCGCGATGAAATTCGCCCTCGTTTTGGTTTAATGCGGGGGCGAGAATTTATTATGAAAGATGCCTATTCTTTCAATCTCGACGAGGAATGTTTAAAGAAAACCTATCAAGCGATGGATATAGCTTACCGCAATATTTTCCGCCGTTGTGGGTTAGCTTTTCGGGCAGTAGAAGCCGATTCTGGAGCGATTGGCGGTTCCGCATCTCAAGAATTTATGGTCTTAGCTGATGCCGGAGAAGATGAGGTTTTATTTACCGCCGATGAAAAGTATGCGGCTAATGTGGAAAAAGCCGTTTCTTTGCCAGCAGATAAAGTGGCTTCTCCCTTTAAAAAGTTGGCTAAAAAAGAGACTCCTAACACCAACACTATCGAAAGTTTAGCTAAATTTCTTGATTGTTCTGCCACTGCTATCGTCAAAAATGTTCTCTACGAAGTGGTTTATGATAGCGGCATAACTGTTTTAGTTTTACTGCATATTCGCGGCGATCAAGAAGTTAACGAAGTTAAACTACAAAATGAATTAGTTAGACAGGCAGGCCGTTACAATGCTAAAACAATTTTGGCTTTAAAAATACCCGATGCTGCCGCTCAACAGAAATGGGCCACTAAACCTTTACCTTTAGGTTATATTGCTCCCGACTTAGAAGATAATTTACTCAAAAAATCCAGCGATATAGCTCCTCAGTTTTTACGCATAGCAGACAACACGGTGACAGACTTAGAAAACTTTATCACTGGTGCTAATGAAACCGGGTTTCATGTAGTGGGGGCCAATTGGGGTAAGGATTTTATCTTACCGGAATTAATCGTCGATCTACGCAAAGCCCGGGTAGGCGATCGAGCTATTCATGATCCTAATCAAACCTTGCAAAGTGCCAGAGGAATTGAAGTCGGTCATATCTTCCAATTGGGCTATAAATATTCTCAAGCTATGAATGCTTTTTATACTAATGAAGCGGGCGAATCTACCCCCATTTGTATGGGTTGTTATGGTATAGGAGTATCGCGTTTAGCCCAGGCAGCCGTAGAACAATCCTACGATAAAGATGGCATTATTTGGCCCGTAGCTATTGCCCCCTATCAAGCGATTGTGGTTATTCCTAATTTAGCCGATGCCGAGCAGGTAAAAACCGCCGAAAGTTTATACAATGAGTTAAATCAAGCGGGCATTGAAACCCTTTTAGATGACCGGAATGAACGTGCAGGTGTTAAGTTCAAAGATGCGGATTTAATTGGGATTCCCTATCGCATTGTCACGGGTAAATCTCTCAAATCGGGTAAGGTGGAATTAGTCGAAAGAGCCAGTAAAAAAGCGTCAGAAGTAGCAATTAATGAGGTGGTTTCCTATTTAAAAACTGCTATTTCAAAGGTAAATGCTTCTGATTAAGTGATTAAATATACAGATAATTTTACCTGTTTATAGTTCTGATGATCGAATATGAGTCGGGAAACCTCCTGTTATAAAGGGCATCTCAAAAGCTATTGACAATTGGCCAATTTTGTGATCCGCGTGGGCATTTCAAGTGATACCAGTCAATCAGAATAGTTACGAACTCGACCTATTTGGTAGATTGTTGCTTAACAATTGAGATGGCAAATTCTACTCAAATATGCCTGAATTGCCCTCTGGGTAGGCAACCCAGATAAAGTTCATTTTGTCAAGGACTGTTAGGATGCGCTTACCCTGTTTGCTAGAGTGGGAGCATTCCATTTGAGATAATAATTTTTTTCAGGTAATAGGGTGGCCGCTTCTAAGGGAAATGGGCCCCTTTAATACGACCATAATATCAATATCTGAGTCCTCATTAGCGTTACCCCGCGCTTGTGAACCAAAAAGGATCAGTTTTACTAACCGTTTTCCATAAAACTTTGCTAATTCTTGGCGAAATTCTTGTAGTATAGGCATTAGGGTTTGTAATTGATCCATGATTTTATTACTTAGAAATTATTTTTTGTAATAAATTGTATTGATGGATGTCACTTATTCACTATTTTATCGGATTTTTGCGATTGCGTAGGGAGTGTGGAAAGATGGGGAGGAATGCGATCGCCAATGAAATGTGGATGGGTCATTCATTCGACGGCTCATAGCGTTCTAAACTTTTAATAAAATCATCGTTTTTCTTCTCGCCATGCTGCTTGACGGATAGATTCAGGGGTGATATTTCTGTTTTCCCACAATCCTGCCAGGGCAAAGAAGTCTTGCTCGTTATCAGATAATGTTGTTTGATCTTCGATGATTTCTACGGAGTCAACAAAATCTAAAGCAGTTAAAATTTTAGAGAGTGTTTCTGCTTTTTCTTGGTCACGAATGTGTACGATTAGTTGTTTCATGGTAGTTTATTTTGTATTGATTTGGTATTAATGATCATTGTCTAATTCCTGACAGGGGGACAAGAAGGCTGAAATCCATATAGCATAAGCTTTTCATGGTTTTAGCTCGAAAAAGTTCGCCGCACCATCTCTCACTTATTAATAATAATTCCTAGTAAGCTCGCTCCTATCCCTAATTCTTTCGTTAG
>NZ_JBLZRT010000123.1:0-29920 GCF_048564745.1 Microcystis sp. | reverse complement strand
TCGAAAACGGCTTTACGATATTTGGCTGGGAACACTAAATGATATAGCAAAACACTTACATTATGGCTCTTATGGATGTATTCACTCATTTTTCTATTATACGCCGCGAGCGGCGGGGAATTAGACCCGAAGAGATTAAAGGGCATAGCCCAAGTTCAGCTTCCCAATGGTATAGTAAGGTTAGCTGAAGTCCATTAGTATGAAGCTCATGGCATCGGCAAAAAAGAATTTAAGCTCAAGCTACCGTTTCTAGATTGACCATGAAAATAGAGTCATCTCCAACAAATAAGTTCGCAGTTTGTCTCAATAATGAAGGCTACGAAGCTTCACTAGAGGTGGGAAAAATATACCGCGTTATCCCTGATGAGACAGCAGAAATAAACAGTCTAATTCGGGTTATTGATGAAAGTGGTGAAGATTACGCTTTTTCTGTGAATCGGTTTCATCCTATTGAGTTACCAAAGCCAATAGAAGAGGCATTGTTATCAATGGCCAACTAAAACCCTCTAAATCCACCGAAAAAGAAACCACAAAAGTAGGCTAAATTGCCTCTAAAAATACCATCAATGCCCCCTTCAATCAATCTTGAGGGGGTTTATTTTTAGCATCTATTAATACTTCTAAAAATTGTCAAACTTATTAATGATGTCTTGAATTTGCTGCGCTGGGATGTCCGTTTGGTCAGATTTGGCATAGATGAGGAGCATCAAAACACAACTATTGTCTTTAAGTTGATAGATAACACGATAGCCGCTACTTTTGCCCTTTTGAATATCGCTGTTTTTGAGGCGAACTTTAAAGACAGTGTAGCCTATTCCTGGTATTTTATCGCCGATGAATTTGCCTATCTGAAGGTCATCAATTAGGGGTTGTATATCAGTACGAATGCTCCGATAGCGTTTGGCGAGGATGCGAAGTCGATCCTTGAATTGATCGGAGAAAATAAGCTTAATGGGGGGAATTTTTTCAGTCATCTATGCCATCCCACAGTTCAGAGATGGGATGTACTTTGCCCTCTTTAGCTTGCTGAAGAGAAATACGAAGACTGGTGAGGATGAGTTCTTTTGGTTCGTCGTCGGGATCCGTGGGTGGAGTGAGGATATTACGCGATACTAGCAATTGGTAGAAATCATCGATCGCCATTCCCGTTAGTTCGGCTGCTTGTTCAAATTTAAGGCGTTGCTGCTGATAAAGCATGACAGCGATTTCCGTGAGCATTTGAGCTTCAGTCATTTGTACTGTTTGCAGAAGTTTAGAGGGAAGGATGAGGTTCATAGAGGTTTCATTAAGTGGCAGTAACTTCATTGTATCGCCATTAAAAGGTAAACGACACAAGTAGGCTAAATTGCTTCTAAAAATACCATCAATGCCCCTTCATTCAATCTTGAGGGGGTTTTGTTTTTTTGCATTCCTCCCTCAAAAAATTCTCAGTGACACTAGAAAAAGGCGACAAACTCTGCTGGATTGATAATTGGAATCCCTTGATAAGTATTGAGAATTAAAAGATCGTTATCGCCTGTTATGATGTATTGTGCCATTCCAGACACGGCTAATTCTAAGAATTTATTATCATCTAAATCGGAACAAACTCTCGTTTCATGCAATATATCAACAAATAAGCTCCTATTTTTAAGAGACGACAAGAAATCTAACCTATCATCTTTTTCTAAATATTTGTCAAATTTCTTTTTACTTATTCTCGTTGCCAATTCTTGATAAGTTGCCTCGCTCTGGAGAATAGTAAATTGACTGACTGCTATATTGATTACTTTTTTGGGTGTTCCTAGGGGATTGAGTAAAGCACTAATAAAAACATTGGTATCTATAACAACTCGATTAGGATTCATCTACTAATAGTTCTGTTAGTTTATCTTCTGTCAAACCTTTAGCTTGAGCCTTTTTACCGACTTTATCCATAATTGAGATAAGACTTTCTGAATTTTCCTCAATCGTCAGATTAACTTCTTGTTCAGGAGAAAGACCTAACTGAGCGATTAGTGTAGGAATCTCCGATACCTTAATATTTTTGAGAACTTGTTTCATGGCTTAACTAGGTAACTAGGTGTATCTTCAACTTTCATTGTAGTTTATTTAATCACATTTAACAGTGTTACTCAAATCGTCCTCGACCTCTTCGCCACAACTTCAACCCTGAAGCGTAAACTAAAACCCTCTAAATCCACCGAAAAAGAAACCACAAAAGTAGGCTAAATTGCTTCTAAAAATACCATAAATGCCCCCTTAATTCAGTTAGTTGAGATTGCGAGACGCAGGAACAGCAGCCAGCCGTCGAGAAATGATGTCAAATCCCGTCATACTTTATCTTTATTTCTGACCGGCTGCCTAGATAAATCAGAAAGTAAAAGTCGTGCGGATAGTGCCGATAACTAAGGTGGAATTGTTGTTATTTGAGTTAGGAGAAGTAATCACGATTACCCCTGGAGTAAGGGCAATATTATCGGTGAGTTTCCACTCATAAAATCCTTCGATATGAAAGGAAGTATCGGGATCATTAGTGGAACTACCATCATTTAATCGAATACTAGAACTAGACACCCAGGGCTGCATACCAACAATAATACCAGCGGTATTTCCTTCCTTAAATAAATCAGGAAAAGCCAAAGTTACCGCCCAATTCCAGATATCTAAATCCCCGCGTTCTAGTTGTCCATCTAAGGTGCTAAGGGTGACAGCTTTTGTGTAACCCCCCCAACCACCGAGGACAAAACCATCGACAATTCGCCAAGTGAATTGTAAACCCAAACTATTATTAATAGTCGGGACAGCCTCCCCGAATAGTTCTTCGGTGAAAAATCGGAAATTCGAGCGCTGACTTCCCGTTCCCGTGTCTAATTGGTTATAACCATGAAAGTAGGATAAAGCAATGCCAAAATTCTCATTTGGAACATAACCCAGCTGCCCTAGGGCGGTATAGGAACCGTTAAATAAACCCGCACCCGGGTTAGGATCGTTAGCATCCCCAGCAAGATAACCGGCGCTGAATTGCAAAGCCCCATAATTACCCTGTAAACCGAGTCCAGTTTGTCCGGGAGCAAAATAAAGGGGATTGCGGGTACCAAAAGCGGAAAGCGCCCCACTAGCACCATCTCCATCCAAAAAGTTGAGGGTATTGGTAAAGTCATCTTTAGCACCTCCCGTCGCTTCTAACCAGAGGTAGATATTTTCCGTGACGGGGAAACTGTAGTTTAAAACTTCTAGCAGTAAATCGTTGCCGTCCGGTTGGGTAAAGGCTAAGGTGCTTTCAAAAGTTCCCGTGGTATCGGCTAAATCGGCAATATTTCCCGTTGCTAGACGGGTATAGAGTAAATCTTTGCCTGTAAAGCTAGTATTTAATTCTAAACGGGCCCGATAACCAAAAGCTGGCACTTGGGGAATCCCTTCACCACCGTTTTTTTCTCCTGTGGCTACCCCATATAATGCCATCACCACTTCCCCGGTTAATTTAGTAGTGGTGGAAAATTGATTATTTTCCAGAAAAGCGACTCGATTTTCTAAGTTATCAACCCTAGCACCCAATGCCGCTAATTCTGTCTCGAATTCGCTGACTAATCGCTTAATTCTGTCTAGATCTTCTTTTAATACCGCTACTCCTTCCTGAATCAATCTTTCTAGGGTATTTAAGCAGGCATTCAACCCGGCGGCAAATTCCCAACGAGTTAAAGCGCGTTCACCGCGAAAAGTGCGGTCAGGATAACCTACTATACAACCATACCTCTCCACGAGACTTCTTAAGGCCTCAAAAGCCCAGGCGGTGGGAGAAACATCCCGCAATTGATTGACACTTGTTACCTGTGCCATGGGGTTACTAGAGAGGTTTTCGAGACTATTAGCCAGTACCGGACCAGAAAAACCCAGTAATATCGCTGCTGTTAGGAAATTTTGCTTGATTTTCATTGCTGGTTCCCACACCTACAAGAATGATTATTGTTCTCAGTATAATCAGGTTAGCAAACTTTTTCTAGTCTGGCACTGTTGCAAATATTTTTCAAGTGTTACTCCAGATAAAATCTGAATTGTCTAGCATTTATTGGTTAAAATAAATCTTAAATGATAATAAAAGCAATAAGTAAATAATTTTATTGTTCCTACAAACAAGATAGAGACGCTGCTGACAGCATCTCTAAATGATTATTTTTGGTTCAATTGAGGATAAAAAAGGGGTAACTAGCGCAATTCAGCGTTAAACTCGTTAAAAGAGCGTCTTTTTAACTCCAGCGATTGCGTTCGAGGCAAAAGATCAAAAACCTTTCTTAAGACATCATCCACATCTTCATATTTAACATTGCCCAAACCATCATAAACCACTTTACCTTGTTGGTCTAAAACCACAGTTTGGGGAACCCCACCACGATAATAGTAACCCGGTTCATCGGGACGATAGGAAGACTTTAAGGGGATAGAATCGACAGTAACGGGGATAATACTGGCGGCGCGACCGTAAAACTCTTGAAAACGGGAGACAATCGCCGCAAATCGCTTACAATCACTACTATCATCCAGATAATAGACAATAATAGCCGGAATTTTCCGTTGAAAAGTTTCCGCTAAATTTAGACGCGGTGGTACGAGGGAACCATTCCCCGCATAGACCACAAAAATATTACCATCGAGGCGATCGTCATCGATCCCCGCATAGGCGCTAGAGGTTAGCCAAGGAGACCAACTCGTCAGAGCAACAATGAGAAAGACAAGACAGATCTGAAGACGCAGCCGATAACGAGATTTCATGATCAACAGGGTTAAAATATTAAGACAATTTTTAGTGTAAAAAATCTTGTGACCTTCGAGCGCGATAATTCCCAAACCACCTCGCGAGTCATTGCCGCTAACTCGCGCTTTGCCAATACCTATTATGCCATTCTAGGACTACATCCGAGTGCCTCGGTGATCGAAGTGCGACGCGCCTATCGGGAACTGAGTAAACGATACCACCCCGATACTACCGAACTCAGCCCCGAAGTGGCAACGGTTAAATTCCAGCGTCTTAACGAAGCTTATGCCACCCTGAGTAATCCCGATCGCCGTTCCCTGTATGATTTACAGATAGGTTACTCGCGCTGGAATGTCATCCAAACTATCCCCGATAGCGATCAACCCATAGCTAATCGTAGCGCCTATCTCGATCCTACCGATCGCCCCCTATCTTCGGGAGAGATTTTTGCTTTGTTTATCTTGGCACTCACCCTGCTCGGCTGCTTGTTACTAGCGGTGATTATTGCTATGCTTCGAGGAGAGAATGCTGTCACTGTAGCCCAATTATTTTTGATTTAGATGCGATGAAGATTCCCACTGCTGATACTCCCCTCTATAATCATCCCTTACCGGCGATCGAAGCATGGCTAGTTAAATTAGGTTGTCGGAAAAATACCGAGAATGTCCACTGTTGGACTGTGGAAAAACCGACATGGAAAGCGGAAATCTGCCTCGATATCGAAGAAATCACCGTTCGTTACTTTCGGGCAGCCAATGACGGCAGTGACATCAATCGCGCTTTTAAATACTCCCTTAGTCGTCAAGATATCGAATCGGCGGTTTTTTCCGGTCCCTAATCATCGGTTAAACTTTTAACTATCTAAGATTACTCGTTAAGACAGCAGCGGAGTTGGTAGCAGGGAGAGCTAGTCCGAGCATTTGTACTAAATTTTCCGAGGCACGCTGTCAATCCAGTACATTTGTTCAGTTTGCAATCAAAGCTCCCCCACAACTGGAACCGCTGCCGGCAGTGCAACCGTAGCAATAGGAAGCGGTTTGTACCTCTGCAATTAGCTCTAAAGTACCCGCTTGTAATAAATCTGGCAGGGTTAATTTTTGGCCTTGACCGGTGCAAGCGACCAGATCTTCCATCTGATTAAAATCGCAGTCATAGATATTACCCAAATAATCAATGGAAAGCTGATTACGACACATCAAATGTTCGACAGTATCACCATTAAAATGACCTTCAAGGAATTGAAGATAGGGTTGATAGAGTTGCCGGTGTTCCAGATAGAAACGGGTTCTTCCGACGGGTAAGTTAGTGATAGTAAACAGATTGTTAAAAGAAATATTAAAATGTTCTTGCAAGAACTTTTTGTAATCCCGTGTTAGGGATACCTGATCCGGTGTGAGAGAAAAATTCTCTGACTTAGGAATCTGGGGATTATAGACTAAATCGACCATCAAATTCGGCTCTTGAGCGTAACCAAGACGGTTCAACCATTGTAAAGCAGCAATCGATCGATCATAGACTCCCAGACCGCGCATTTTATCCACATTATCGGCAAGATAACAGGGTAAAGAAGCCACCACCCGCAGCTGATGGGCAGCGCAATATTCAGGAATATCAGTAAATCCTTTCTCGAAATAAATAGTTAAATTCGAGCGCACAATTACCTCTTTTCCAGCTTTTCTAGAGGTTTCCACAATTGGCTTAAAACCGTAGAGCATTTCGGGAGCGCCGCCAGTCAGATCGACGGTTTTAATTTGGGGAAATCTTTCGATCAGTTCGATAATTTGTTCGCACACTTCTGGAGTCATTTCTTCGGAGCGAACTGGACTAGCTTCCACATGACAATGGCTACAAGCAAGGTTACATTTTTTTCCCAAATTAATTTGCAGAACCGAGATTTTTTGCTTAGTTAAAGGAGTTTTTAGTTTCTCAAAAAAAGGAATCATGGGAGAGTAAAAAGTAATCAGTAATCAGTGACCAATCACTAATCAATGATAACTGATAATGGATGAGTTTTTTGTCAATGGGTAACTCCTAACTCAGATAAACTTGATTTTTCTCTTAGTTGCCAGGGGATAGCTCAGAAAGATTAGCTGATTTTTCTTGCCAATCTTGACCAATTTTAATCGTCACATCAGAAGCGAGATTCCCCGTACTTTCCACCAAAACTTCCCCGACACCAAGGCTATTATGCAGGGCAGCAGCCAGGGAATCATCCCCTTTTTGAGCAATAATTTTGGTAGTTTCTAGAATTGGTGATGAAGACTTAGAGACAAAAACATTTTCATAACCCAATGAGTGCAGATATCTGACTAGAGTTTGCACCGCTTCTGGATTATCGATGCTATCTTCCACAGCTATGCGAGTCGGTTGCGTGGTTTCCTCAATGTCAGCCATAAAAGAGCCGTGGTTAAAATGTTGAGCCACTAGCTCTTGAATTTTACTTTGATTGGGCAACCAATAACTGATCCCTTGCCGACCATCACCATTAAAGTCTCCGGGTAGGAGTAGCATTTGCACATCAGTGCGCTGAGTTTTGGAGGCAAAACCGGCTAGGGCGAGTAACTCTTCTAAACTAAGATTAGTATCGATATGAGTGCGGATAACCTCGATAATATCGGGAATTTTCAGTAAAGTTGCTGGTTTTAGGGTTTGTTCCACTAAAGACCGCATTAATTGCTGTTGTCGTTGGATACGACCGATATCGCCTTTAGCATCGTAACGAAAACGGGCAAACTGGAGGAATTTCTCGCCGTTGAGGTGTTGTTCCCCTTTTTTCAGGTCAATGTAGAGGTGTTGACTAAAATCTTGATACTTCATGTCTTTGGGAACATATACCGTCACCCCCCCCAAAGCATCAATTAATTTTTCCACACCCTGCACATTAATGCGAACATAGCGATCGATAGCGACCCCTTCTAAAAGATGACTAACCGTTTCCGCCGTTAAAGCAGGTCCCCCAAGGGCGTTAGCTTGATTGATTTTTTTCTCCCCGTAACCCTCGATATCGGTGCGGGTATCCCGGGGGATGGAAAGCATGGTTAACTTCTGTCTTTGGGGGTCAAAACGCAGTAACAGCATGGTATCGGTTAAACCATCCAAGGAATTAACCGGGGCATGATAACCCAGATCTGGGGTTTGTGCCTCCTTGACATCGGATGTCAACACTTTCGCGCCAACTACCAGAATATTAACGGGGCGGTTGAGGGCGGGAAGTTGCAGATTTTCATAGGATATGGCCTGTTGATTGTTAAAAGCGGCGGCTTCTTCGGGACTAAGAGCAGCTTGTCGCAAAGGTGTGGAGGAGAGAGACACAGCTAACATAGCCCCCGCCGTAGCGGAAACTAGGGCGCAGCCAGTTAAGCCTAGGGCTGTCAGGAACCATTTACCCGACAATCGCCGCTTTTTAACAGGTTTAGCCGCTAATTTGCTTGATTTTCCGCTTTTAAGCCTTGATTTCGTCTTATTAACCACAAATTGCCTCACACAATCACTAAATATCTCCCTAAAACCATATTTAAAGAGATAAACTATTTGTTTTCTCAGATAACCGGAAAAGATTATTAAACTAATCGGGTTTTCTAGAGAGTTAGCAGATAATATAGCAGAATTTTTCCTTATAGTTCTTCGGCATCGCAATTTTGTCGAAATATCTAGGGTTTGTTTCGTGGGAGCGGGGTGTGGGAATTATGAATTATGAATTATGAATTATGAATTGGGAAGCGGGGGAGTGGGGGAGTGGGGAAGTGGGGGAGTGGGGGAGTGGGGGAGTGGGGAAATTGAACTAAAACCGCAACACCCCAACCCCTAAAACCTGTCTCGGAGTCTCCTCATTGGCTGATTTTTTTGTGCAGAAATAACTTTTGTGGTCGATTAAATAACCGATTGATCAACCAACCGTCGGTTTTTTGCAGACGATAACCGCTACTTAAGTACAGTGACTGGGCTGCTAGATTATTATTGAGAACATGGAGGGAAAGTTCCTCAAACCCCCATTCTCTAGCGATCTGTTCACACTTGAGCAGCAATCTCCGGGCCAGACCAGCACGCCGGCGATCGGGACTAACGGCTAAATTAGAAATATAAGGAATGGGAACAGCTAAAAAAGAACTGGATTTTAAGCCGATTTCCGCCGTAGCGACAATAATTTCCTGAGGACCCGTGACGGTGACGCTGGTTTGACTGACTACCAGACAGTGATAGTAAGGGGTGTCGGCGCGTAATCGTCCCCGTAAGTCCTCGTAAATGCCTAATTTAAAGATAGGACGCAGAAAAGACCAATAATTGGCCGTGGGGAAAAAACTATCGGTGAGAATTTCCGCCAAGCTTTTTAGATCTTGGCTTTGGGCCAAACGCACCTCGACGGTAATGGCGGCAGTGTCACCGGTCGCTTCCGAGTCGGAGGAATGAGACAATAGGTATGAGATAAAACAGGAGTCCACTTTAATCACAGGAGTCGGGAGGGAAGGTGGGGATGGCAGTCCTTATCCGGGAAGGGTAGATAGGGGTGGGATTTAGTTGGGGGAATTAAGCATCTATCTTAGGGAGAAGACCGCAATTTTTCAAGACTACTGAATCAAAATCTCATCCATTCTACTGCCTATAGCCCCAGTTGGGGGAAAGACCGCCATTTTTCTAGAATTTTTTTTGATCTCCGGGCAGTGGTTAATATGGGATGATGCCGGTCAGAACTAATCTCTTTCTTTTTGGGTCAATTAACTATATTCTTTAATCTAATCTATCCTCCTATCCCCTCCATGATCAAAGAAATTTCCGCTTATTTGCAAGTGTTCCGCAGTCAAAAAATGGCGGCTTTGTTATTCTTAGGTTTTGCTTCTGGATTACCCTTGTTGCTCACCAGTCGCACCCTGCAAGCTTGGATGACCACCGAAGGAGTTGATCTGAAATCGATCGGTTTATTTAGTTTAGTTACCCTCCCCTACTCTCTCAAATTTCTTTGGTCTCCCTTACTCGATCGCTATGTTCCTCCTTTTCTTGGTCGTCGTCGCGGTTGGATTTTAATCGCTCAAGTTTGTTTAACTTTAGCGATTGGTTTTATGGCTTTTCAACAACCAAAACAATCTTTGGAATTATTGGCAATTAATGCTTTACTGATCGCTTTTTTTAGTGCCACTCAAGATATTGCCTACGATGCCTATCGCACAGATATTTTAGAAAAATGGGAGATGGGTGCCGGGGTAGCGATCGGGGTTTTAGGTTATCGTTTGGCTTTAATTTTAACTGGTTCGATCGCTTTAATTTTAGCTGATCACTTTCCCTGGCCGCTCGTCTATCTTTTCCTAGCTGGATTGATGGCTTTAACGATTATTTGGTCTTTTTTCGCCCCAGCTACTCCCCCTAGAGATGATACTCCCCAAACTCTTTTAGAGGCGGTTTGGTTGCCTTTCCAAGAGTTTTTTCAACGCTATCAAATAGGTCAAGGAATCAGCATTCTCGCCTTTATTGTTCTCTATCGTTTAGGGGATGCTTTAGTTAATAATATGGTGACTCCTTTTCTCTTAAAAACTGGTTTCAGTCAAACCGATATCGGGGCGATCCAAGGCGGCATGGGCATGATAGCAACTATGGTGGGAGTTTTATTAGGTGGTTCCCTGTTAAGTCGTTGGGGAATTAATCGATCGCTCTGGATATTTGGTCTGTTGCAAGCTGTTAGTAATTTAGCCTATTTTATTCTAGCAAATTTAGGGCAAAATTATCCTTTTATGGTCTTAGCTATTAATATTGAAAACTTCTGCGGTGGCTTAGTCACTGCCGCTTTTGTGGCTTTTTTAATGAGTCTTTGTAATGCTCGTTTTACCGCTACTCAGTACGCCCTTTTATCAAGTTTAATGGCCTTTAGTCGCGATATTTTGGTGGCTCCCGCCGGAGTTTTAGCTGAGGCGATCGGTTGGCAGTGGTTCTTTTTAATCACGGTAATTGCCGCTTTACCCGGGTTAGCTTTATTGCCTTTATTTGCTCCTTGGCAAGAGCAGGATTAAGCTAATTTATGAGCTAGGAAGTGATGATTTATTCCTCCGATTTCACTCGCATAACTACTAAAGTCATATCGTCGCCACCGTCATTTTGCAACCCGGTAAAAGCGGCAACTTTCCCAAATAAATATTCGAGAATTTGTTCGGGATCGTTGTACTGTTGACAGGCTTCTTTAACTGCCGATAGCCAATTTTTCTGATCAAATCTTTCCCCTTTCGAGTTGACTGCATCGGTAAAGCCATCGGTATAATAGATCAGCGTATCTCCCGCTTCTAATTGCACTTGGGCATCGTCATAGATAGAATCGGCCTCTAAACCCACTAATGTCCCTTCCGTGTCGAGAGACTCTAACTCTCCCGTTTTAGCCCGCCACCAGAGGGTGGGATAATGGGCAGCATTACTGTAACCAAGACGGCGCGTCAGCGGATCATACTCGGAATAAAATAATGTCACGAAACGATGAGAATTATCGAGATCGGCATACATAACCCGATTGAGATGACGCAAAATTTGGGCTGGGGAGTGACGATTTAACACTTCCGCTCGCAACATTCCCCGGGTCATGGTCATCAATAATCCTGCTGGGACACCTTTACCCATGACATCACCGATGACTATACTCCAAGGGGCGGTACTAGCTTCCCTTTCCGCCTCCGTTGCTGGTTTAAATTGATCGTAGTTGCAGGGGATAAAATCATAATAATCGCCCCCAACGCGATTGGCTGTTTGGCAGTGGGCTGCCAATTCTACCCCCTGAATTTTCGGACATTGCCGGGGTAAAAGACGATTTTGGATTTCGGCAGCGATTTCTAACTCTCGATCCTGACGTTCCTTGGCCCGTAATTCGACCGTTAATTCATTATTAGCTATAGCTACCGCCGTTTGATCGGCCACTAGCTGCAACAGTTTACGACGGGTGGGTGTCCAACCATAATCGGGATCGCGACTGAAAACGTATAAACGCCCCCGCTCACTATTTTTTACCAAAACAGGTGTACTATAAACCTGCGTACCCTGTCCGAGAGTTTGCCGGATCTGATGGTCGAGACTATCGAGAAGCGATCGATTATTTTTGTTCTCAAGTGTCGCTTCTTGGTTTAATTGTCGGATAATTGCCTCTAATTGTCGGCGTAGTTCCCCATTAATTTGATTATCTTGGCAATGGAGTTGATCGAGGGCTACTTGACCGTTATTTTTGCTCAAAATCAACGCTCCTCCCTCCGCATCCGCCACTCGTGCGGCCATCAAGGGGGTAAGATCGAGGAATTGGTTTAAATTATTGAAACTCCGCAGGGCAAAACCGAGGGAACTTAAGAGATTTTGAACTTTGTTTTGTTCGCGATATAAACTGGCGACCAACTCTTTTAAGGCTAAAATTGGCTTGATATCGGCCCCTGGAGGTCCTGTATTGACGGTGGCAGTGGTGAGGGTGTCGCTCGGTTCCGGCTCAGAAAGCATAAAATGATTTTTGTGGCGGTGACATGATTATAGCTAGATGGTCATTGGGTTATGACCTGTTTAAGTTTAACAGTATAGTCGATCTTTTCCTGACTGCCACAATTTAACCCCGATCTTTTACTATTTCTGTTTTGTCACACCGAAGTCTAGGGCTGATAACCTGACCTTATAATAATTAGAAGTATTTAACTTGATCCATTGACTTTATGACCTTGCCTCTCGATGTTCCCACGGCGATTAATCAACGTCGTTCTATTAAAAATTTTACCACCGATCCGATCGCACCGGAACTGCTGAAAACCCTAGTAGAATTAACCGTTGCCGCACCTAGTAGTTTCAACATCCAAGATTGGCGAATTATTTTAGTACAAGATGAGGCACAAAAGGCCGCTTTAGCCGAGGCCGCTTGGGGACAAAAGCAAATTATCCAAGCGCCGGTTACTTTTGTTTTCGCTGCCGATGCTGCCGCAGGAGGAGGAGATCTAACTCCTATCTATGAACAGGCTCTCAGTACAGGTGCCTGGAGCGAAGGCACGGTAAAATATTTCAAACAGGCAATCCCGGGATTTCAAAAGGATTTGGGCGAAAAAACCCGGGAATACGCGATTAAAGATGCCATGATCGCCGCTACTCATCTGGTTTTAGCTGCTGAAAGTCTCGGTTTATCTAGTTGTTTTCTCAACGGTTGGATCGAGGACAAGGTAAAAGCTGTGATTGGTGCTGCCGATCATCCCCATCTGGCGATCGCTGTTGTCGTTCCCATCGGTTACGCGGCGGAACCACGGCTTAATCCGGGGCGTTTACCCTTAGATTACAATGTTTTTGTGGATCGCTTGGGTAATCCCTATCAAATCTGAACTCTATTAACTGGATTCAATCTTGTTTTAATCGCTGTTTTGGCTGCTGGTTGATCAGTTGCTATCGGTTTCGGTTGGCAGGGGTTGGCGTTGCTGATTTGAGATAGGAAGCTTCTGTCAAACTAACTTTTAGATAGGATGGCACGGTTGACATTCATAGCTTGATTGAGCAACGCCTTGTATTGTGGCAAAATTAACAATTTAATCTGCATCACGCCGCGCTAATACAGCCGACATCGATCTTAATTTTTTGAAAAGATATAAGGTTAATTATGACATCCCAGATTATCATGTCTAGGATTGACCATCTTTTAGCCTTATCGAGAGATTTCTATGCTGAAAAAATACTCATGGTGGCGGCCACTGACGATTTTATTTGTAATCAGCTGCGGAGTGATCTTAATTTTTGGGAAAACTTTCGCCCAATCCCCAGGGATTAGCCATCCTCTCGATCCCCTCACAGAAAATGAGATTAAAATGGCGGTAACTGTGGTTAAAAAAGAAAAATCCCTGACAGAGTTCGCCAGATTTCCTAATATTTCTTTACAAGAACCCGATAAGCAAACTGTTTTAAACTTTAAAAAAGGAGATGCTATTGCTCGTCAGGCTTTTTTAGTAATTCTGGAACCCAGACTGAATAAAACCTATGAGGCTATTGTCGATACCAAAGCGAGTAAAATTATCTCATGGCAAGAAGTATCGACGGGACAACCACCATTGTTAGATGAAGAATACGAAATTCTCGATCAATTAGCCAAAGCCGATATTCGTTGGCAAGAAGCTATGAAAAAACGCGGGATTGCTGACTTTGAAAACGTCATCATTGACGGTTGGGCCCCTGGGATGATGAGCGAGAAAGAACAAGCATCGGGAAAGCGCTTAATTCGCGGAATTACTTACTATAAAGGCAAGGATCGCAGTAATTATTATGGCGCACCAATTGAAGGTTTGTCGGTGACGGTAGATTTAAATAATCGCCAAGTATTTGAAGTGCGAGATACTGGGATTGTACCTTTCTCAAAAGCCAATTTTGATTACGATGAAAAAACCCTTTCACCCCTTCAAAAAGCTCTAAAACCTTTAAGAATTCAACAACCGCAGGGGACAACTTTTCAAATTAGGGGTAACGAAGTTAGCTGGCAAAATTGGAAATTTCGTTATCTCATGCACCCAAGAGAGGGGTTAGTTCTTTATCTAGTTACCTACAATGATAAAGGTAAAGATAGAATAATTTTGTATCGTGCAGGACTCTCAGAAATGGTAGTTCCCTACTCCGATACCTCGCGAGAATGGGCGGTTCGTAGTGCTTTTGATGTGGGAGAATATCGTTTTGGTTGGCTATCTACTCCCTTGGATAAAGGTAATGATGTTCCCGAAAATACTGTCTTGTTAAATGCCTTGTTTGCTGATGATAATGGGGAACCTTATCTCGGGGAAAATCTCATCGGTATTTACGAAAAAGATGCGGGAATTCTCTGGCGACATTATGATTTTAACACGGAAACTTTTGAAGGTCGCCGCGCCCGTCAATTAGTGGTTAATACCGTGGCTGCTATCGGTAATTATGACTATGGAATTAACTGGATTTTTCATGAAGATGGTACTTTAGAACAGCGCAGCGATTTAACGGGAATTATGTTAGCTAAAGCGACTCATGATGTCACTAATGCTCATAATCATGGCGACCAATTTGGGACATTAGTAGCGGCAAATGTGGAAGCGATTAATCATCAGCACTTCTTAAATTTTCGTCTTGATTTCGATGTGGATGGGGTTAAAAATTCTGTTACTGAAATGAAGGTTTCTACTTTATCACCAGAAAAGAATCCCTTTGGTAATGCCTTCAGTATGTCAGAAAGAAATCTTCAGCAAGAATCCGAGGCAATTCGTGATGTGAATTTAGCTGAAAGTCGCGCTTGGATGGTAATGAATAAGAATCAGAAAAACTCCCTAGGAATGCCGACAAGTTATATGTTAATGCCATCGGCAAATTCAATTTATTATCCCAATTTCCAAGCGGATTCTCGTCAACGGGGTGAATTTGCTACCCATCATTTTTGGGCAACTCGTTACAAAGCGAACGAGCTTTATGCAGCGGGAGATTATCCCAATCAAGGCAAAAAAGGCCGAGGTTTACCGCAATATACTGCTGATAATGAATCTCTCGACAATGAGGATTTAGTCGTCTGGTACACCTACGGTGTTACCCATATTCCTCGTCCGGAAGAATGGCCAATTATGACCGTACATCCAGCAGGTTTTAAGATTATGTCTTGGGGTTTCTTTGACCAAAATCCTGTTTTGAATGTCCCGAAAAATAACCTAGAGGATTCTTTAAATTAATTATCGAAAAAACTGGGTCTAAAACCTTGCCTTTTAAGTCGAAAAGTTTTTGGAGCGGGGTATAAATCCCCGTTACAAAAACGGAATCCTGCCTTGGTTAATTGTATAACAAGTCCCTAAGAACCTTATTCATACCAAAACTCGGAACTTCCCGCACATTTTTCGTCTCTAAATAACCATTGTTGAAACACTTGTTCTCTACCATCCTGAGGTGCAACAATCTGATAAACTTTTAGGGATTTTTTAGCAATTCTCTGGCTGCCCTTGTCGGTTAATTTATAACCTAACAAGTTTAAAAAATTACGAATAATGGTCAGAGGACGGGAAGTATTAGAGAGGTTAATCTTGGTGATAGTTTTAATCTCGTTACGGTTTTTAACGGCGATTTCCGCCATTTTTTGTAAATCGGCATCATGATTAGTTAATTCTCTTTCCGGGTTAGCTAATAATACGGGAATTCCTAACAATTCTAACGTCCCGATAATCACTCCTAATTGACTACTATTAAAATCGGGAATAAATAAACTTCCGTGACCTGATTCTATCAGTTTACGCGCAATTAAAGCATCTCGATCGCACAAAAATTGTCGCCCAATTGTCAAAAAGTAATGTAGGCGTAGTTCTTGATACCATCCTTGATCATCTTTAATCACTAATTGCGGTGTGACGGGGATTCCATAGCGTTTGTATAGGTCATATTTTCTAAGAATTCTCCTTTCTTTCACAGACTTAATTAACTGTTTTTTTAGCAGACGACACTCTGATTCCGTTATCTCGGCTGCGCTGGCAATTGCATCACATTCAGAACGATAATTATATTCCATAATTTCTTCAATTGCTTCCGTTAACTGATTAGTTATGTCTAGTTCTTCTTCCTGATTTCTTTCTTTAATTCTATGACCTTCTGCTTGTAAAATCCCTAGAATTGACTGACGATAATTAAGCATATAAGCATTGACTCGCACGGCCATTTTTGCCCAGCAGAGGAGAGATTCTGCTTGAAAAGTTGTATCTAAATCCTCCAGAGATTCTAAATCTGATTGGTGTAGTAAGCGAATATTAACCTCGGTTAATCGGTGTCCAGAGGTGAGAAGTTTGGGGATAGAAGTGGACCCATTGCCCACCTGATTAAATCCATGCACTGCTGACCAAATATAACGAGGAATATTCTCTCTAATTCTCCCTAAAAATTGAGCGATAGAAGTGGGAGTTTGAATTCCCTGTGCTAGACACCAAACCGAGGAAAAGTGTTGCTGAATATCAATACTAATTCCCGTTTCGATCGCGGGACTAGCTAGAACTATATCATAGTTAAGCAACAACTGATTTAAATTGCCAATCGCTTGATAGGCAGCGTGACTAGAATCTTGCAATGACTCTGAGTCTATCCGCAGAACTTTCTTATGAGGAAATTGCTTTTTTAGATAGGATTCTAGGGTAATCGTTCCCCATTTGCTGGTTAACTTTTGTGCTGATAGACAAACGAAGGGTTTTCCTCCCTCTTTAATATGTTTAACTAAATCATTAACTAGCCGTTGAGGAGTATTATCAGAGTAGTTATAAACTCGCCAAGCTTCCTGATAACTGGGTTTCCACTCGTTACTAATCAAGAAAGTTTCTAGTTTAATTGCCGCTAGAGAAGTTAAATAATCTAGGGAAATATCACTTAAATCAGCATCAGCAACTAGGACTTTTCCCCCACTGCTGACCACAGTTTGCAGCAGCGACTTTAGGGATTTTAAAATTGCTACACGATTAGTTTTACAAGTATCCCCATTTAACCCATGCCATAGAACCTGTTCGATCTCATCGATAATAATAATAGCTCCTTGCCAATCTTCCGCTTGAAATTTAGCTTGTGATTGGGGATGGAGAGAGTCAATACATAAACCATAACCGTAAATTTGTGCCGCAGGATTATCCCTAATTTTGCTGATATAGTTTAAACCAAAGCGTTGACACAAATCCTCTACCAGTTTCACCCGATGACCGATAACTAAAACTTTTTGTTGATTGGCAACAGCCTGTTTAACTATTTTAGCCAAAAACTCAGTTTTTCCCGTACCTTTAGCAGATTTAATCGCCATTAACTGCGCTGATGTAGGGATAGAAATATCTGGCAAGTAACGGCTATTTAACTCTAGATGAGGTGAGAGAGTTAAACTATTTAAACTCGCTGCTTTCCAAATTTCCCAAGAGGTAGCTTTTTGATAGACTTGTTGAAAGTAATCTTCTCCTCGATTGATTAGTAAATCATCCACCCCTTTACCGTCAGCAGCATCCCAAGTAACTACCTTTACCTCACAGTTAGCCTGACTGAATAGATAACCCATTCTCTGTAAAGCTAAATTAACCGCTTGCTGGGTTTTCGGTTTAGTTTCTTGATCGAAAACTAGATAAATCTTTCGTCCCGAATTAGCTAATTTTTCTAGCTGCGGAATTAGATGAGATTTGCCGATTCTCCTACCTAATTCGTCCTTGGGAGTACGATAACCATTGTGAATCCCAGGTAGGGCAATTGTCACATAACCTGCTGTTAGTAATGCCCCCGCTTTTTTCGCTCCTTCCGTAAGACAAATAGGTATCTCTGGATGTTTAATTACCCAGGACCAAAAACCGATATCCTCTTGCTTATTATCCACTTCTTCAGTTAAAATATTAATACTGATATGGTGGGCTATCCTTTGCCAAATTTTCAGGGGAACCCGCAAAGCAAAGACTCCCGTAGGGGTTTGGGGAGGATGTTCGTACTTAATCGGTTTAGCCTTATCAAAGCTTAAACGGGGAAAATCGGGCTTAAAACAGCCCCAAGGGTCATAATTGCCCGTTAATAAGTCAATTCCTGAACACCACCAACCTCCTTGACTGGTATGTTCATAACGCTTGAGAATACTATCCCTAACCCTGCCATCATTGCGTCGCGGTAATTCTTGGGAGTAGAGTAGGTATTCACTGGGAGATAGCCCCGCTAAACCGGTGACATTGAGAGCGATTAACTCCGCATCCACCCCGCTATCACGCCATTCTTCTAAATATTTCATCCTTGTCCTCTACTAGCTAGACGCTATATATAGCGTTTTTGTCCTATTATTCTAGCGGTAAGCCACTAAATAGCGAAAAGAGAAAATTTACTCTCTCAGAGGTTCTCAGAGGAAATTTGACTTTTAATCCACTCTTGTCTTAAATTATCGAAAAGTTAAGAACAAATAAAGTCTCACCACAACCTCCTCAGCAGTCAAGCACAATGGGATCGGAAATATTTTGTCAATCTGTTTTTCCTATCAAAGAATAAACTTTTTGTCAAGCGTACAAAAAAACTATCTTTCCGAGAAAATTGAGAATTTTTTGCGAAAAATGTCATCGAAAACACTGTTTTGGGGGACAAAACAATCCTCGCTCTACTATATATAGAGTGATATGATTATTTAACACGCTAGATGTTGTGTTTTCCCAGAAAATCTGATAAAATACTCTAGTACAAATAGATTAATTTGTCAAGTTTTTTTAACGCCGCAATTTCCCAATTATGCAATCGAAGCCCTTGACTACTGCCGTTTCCATTCACAAAAATAACGAAGTAATACCCTTTCGTTCTACCCCTTTAGCTAATATGGGCAGCCATGCAATTAGAGTGATTCGGCGAGATGGTTCCACCACAAGCTTAAATATCGGCAAAATTCGCGACGTGGTAGAGTGGGCTTGTGAAGGTAAAAAAGTCAATTCAATCGCCTTAGAAGCGGGTTTAACCACACGCCTGCGGGATGGGATTACCACTAGGGAAATACAGGATAATTTAATCAATTGCGCCCTAGAAATGTGTAGTCCCGAGGAACCGGATTGGCGCTATGTGGCGGGAAGATTGCATATTTGGAGTCTATGGAAAGATACCTTAGTAGTCCGGGGTTATCAGTACGGAAATTACGAGGAAACTGTCAAAACTCAAGTTAAAAATCGGCTGTACGACGAAAGAATTCTCATCTATTCTGAGGCAGAATTAAAAGAAGCTG
Source organism: Microcystis sp. (assembly GCF_048564745.1). Lineage (NCBI taxonomy): Bacteria > Bacillati > Cyanobacteriota > Cyanophyceae > Chroococcales > Microcystaceae > Microcystis > Microcystis sp. The sequence continues at coordinate 10,532 of NZ_JBLZRT010000123.1, read as the reverse complement.
GTGCTTGGATTAATCCCGATTGGGATATCGATTATGATTACGCCGGGGCATTGTTAATAACTAGCCGTTATTTACTCAAAAATGAGTTACCCCAAGAGGCATTATTAACCTGTTCCTTACTGCTTGCCATTGTGGAAGAACCGGCTAATAGACTCCACTGGGCGAAGAAATTTTATCAAGGGATTGCCCAAAGAAAAATCTCTCTTGCCACTCCAATTTTAGCCAATTTACGCACGCCTAAAGGTTCCCTAACCAGTTGTTTTATTCTCTCTATTGACGACAGTTTAGAAAGCATTTTCGGCGAGATTACTAATGCTGCCCGCATCTCCAAAAATGGTGGCGGTGTCGGTGTGAATGTGAGTAGAATTCGCGCCACTGGTAGCTGGGTAATGGGGAAAGCTAATGCTTCCGGTGGGATTATTCCCTGGATTAAGTTACTTAACGATACAGCTATTGCAGTAAATCAGGGGGGAAGACGCGCTGGGGCAGTAACTATCGGTGTTGACATCTGGCATTTAGATGTGCCAGAATTTCTGGAAATGCAGACAGAAAACGGTGATCAAAGACGCAAAGCTTATGATGTTTTTCCCCAATTAGTTATCACCGATGAATTTATGCGTCGGGTGATAAATAAAGCCGAGTGGACATTAGTAGATCCCTACGAAGTTCGAACAAAATTAGGTATAGAATTATCGGAACTATGGGGGGAAGAATTTGAAGAGTCTTATCGTTTAGTAGAAGCTAATTTAGATAGAGAGATTTTCCTCTATAAAAAAATTAATGCCCGGGAATTATTTAAAAGTATCATGCGTTCCCAAGTAGAAACAGGAATGCCCTACATTGCCTTCAAAGATACCATCAATCGCGCTAATCCTAATAAACACGATGGCTATATCCCCGGTGTAAATTTATGCACGGAGAGTTTCTCGAATGTCACCCCCGATAAAACTGCCCATTGCTGTAATTTAGTTAGCCTTAATTTAGCCAATATCGACAGGGAAGAAATCGAGTCTAATTGTCAAATCGCTGTCAGGATTCTTGACAATACTATCGATATTACTAATCCTCCCTTTGATAATGCTAAAAACCACAACGATAAATATCGCACTATTGGGGTAGGGGCGATGGGATTAGCTGACTGGTTAGCTAAACGGAAATTATCCTACAATAACCTGTCAGAAATTAGTAATTTATTTGAAGAAATTGGCTATTGGTGTACCTATTCCTCGATGGAATTGGCTAAAGAACGCGGTGCTTATCAAGCTTTCTTGGGTAGCGAATGGAGTCAAGGTAAATTAATCGGGGCAAAACCAGTGGAATGGTTTTTAACTAATGCGGTGCAACCACAAAGATGGCAACAATTAGCCGCAGATATTCAACGATTTGGCATCCGTAACTCCCATATTACCGCCATTGCTCCTAATACTTCCTCCAGTTTGGTACAGGGATGTACCGCTAGTGTTTTGCCGGTTTATAGTCGCTTTTTCTACGATAAATGGGCAAAGGGAACTGTTCCCATCGCACCACCTTTTATTGAAGAAGCTTTCTGGTTTTATCCAGAGAATAAAAACCTCGAACAGCAACAAGTGGTAAAAGCGATCGCTACTATGCAAGAATGGATCGATACGGGGATTTCTATGGAGTTATTATTCAACCTCAATGAAGGGGTTTATTTCCCCGCAGAACCCAACCGTTGTCTCACAGCCAAGGATATCTTTGATACTCTAATCATGGCGTGGGAATTGGGGTGTAAAGCGATTTATTATATCCGTACCGTACAAAAGGACAATTTTCGAGAGTCTGACGATAGTTGTTCTAGTTGCGCTAATTAAGGTTAACTTGGGTGGGCATTGCCCACCTTAATTTTTTCAGATCATTTAAAATGAGTTTTATTGATCACCTAATCACAGCTATGGATAAGACTTTATACGAACAGGATTACTATCTCTGGTTAGAGAAAACCATATCTTTACTAGAAAATCGCCAGTTTTCTGAGTTGGATTTAGAAAATTTAATTGAAGAAATAAAAGATATGTCCAGAAGAGAACGTCAGAAGTTAGAGAGTTTACTAACTAAACTCTTGGAGCATTTACTTAAATTAACTTATTGGCAATCTAAGCGCGATTACAATAAAAACAAGTGGCGACGTGAGATTTTAAATTTTCGCATTCAAATAAAAAGAATTATTAGCAACAAAAAGGATGGAACTTATAATACAAACTTAGCATCTTACCTCACCGAGATTCTTGAGCCATGTTATGAGGATGCTTGCCATCTATTTGTAGAAGGTTCTGGCATCGATAAAAGACTTTTAAGTGCTACACCTATTGGATCAATCGACCAAATTTTAGATGAAAATTGGTTTCCTGAGTTTCTCGGAGAGGATTAAGCAATGAAGAGTGATTTATACGAAAAAGATTACTATCTCTGGATAGAGAAAACCATATCTTTACTAGAAAATCATCAATTTTCCGATTTGGATTTAGATAATCTCATCGAGGAAATTAGTAGTATGGGGAAAAGTGAGAAACGAAGTTTAGAAAGTTATTTAACTCGGTTATTAGAACATTTGCTGAAACTAGCTTACTGGCAATCGGAATTAGAATATAATCAAAGAGGATGGAAAAATGAAATCCGTAACTTTCGCCTACAAATTAAACAAATTATTGAAGACAGTCCCAGTTTAAAGCCCTATCTATCGGAAATTTTCTTGCCCTGTTATCAAAATGCTCGTAAATTATTTCTGGATCTATCTGGAATGGCTGAAAATTTGGTCAGTTTAGCTCCAATTTGCCCTATAGAACAGGCGTTAAATGAGGATTGGTTTCCTGAAATATCAAAATAATGGGAATAATTATGGAAACGAACTTATACGAACATAATTACTATCTCTGGATAGAGAAAACCATATCTTTACTAGAAAATCGCCATTTTTCTAAGGAGGTTCAAAGACTGATCGGGTTCCAATTATTTTTATTAATAAATATTTAACACACTACTACTACCAAATCATTATCCCCAGATTTTCGGTAAAATCTGTAAGCTTTTAAGTGAGCAGAAAATCTCCAGACGGTCAATGTTTGCACAAACGAACCTCCTTGAGGTGTGGCAAGGGGCAGTAGAGGCCGATGGGCAAATCGCCATTCCGGGCGATTACCGACCTGAACAAAGAAATTACAGATTTTTTCAAGCTAGGATTAAAGATTTTGTATCGAAAAATACAAAACCTGCGAAAGTGACTGTTTAGGATGGTTTTTTTGAGAAGCTTAAGAACTGATCCATACATCAAAGGAGTTTTCCATGCCCGAAACGCCACAAGAAGTCTTGAAAATGATTCAGGACAACAATATTAAGATTATTGACCTGAAATTTATTGATATGCCTGGTATCTGGCAACATTGCTCCTTCTACTACGACCAAATCGATGAAAGCTCTTTCAGCGATGGTGTTGCCTTCGATGGTTCCAGTATTCGCGGTTGGAAAGCAATTAACGAATCCGATATGGCCATGGTTCCCGATCCTACCACTGCTTGGATCGATCCCTTCTACAAGGAACCTACCCTAAGCATGATCTGTAGCATCAAAGAACCCAGAACCGGTGAATGGTATAGCCGCGATCCTCGCTCTATTGCTCAGAAAGCGATCGATTATCTGAGCAGTACCGGTTTAGGTGATACCGTATTTTTTGGACCGGAAGCAGAATTTTTCCTCTTTGATAGCGCTCGTTTCGACCAAACCGCCAATGCAGGCTATTACTACATGGATAGTGTCGAAGGTCGTTGGAATAGCGGTAAAGACGAAAAAGACGGAAATCTTGCCTATAAACCCGCCTACAAACAGGGTTATTTTCCCGTTAGTCCCACCGATACCTCTCAAGACATTCGCACGGAAATGCTCTTAACCATGGCCGACTGCGGAGTTCCCATCGAAAAACATCACCATGAAGTCGCTACCGGTGGTCAAAACGAGTTAGGGATTAAATTCTCTACCCTAGTACGGGCCGCCGACTACTTGATGACCTATAAATACTGCATCAAGAACGTGGCCAAGAAATACGGTAAAACCGTCACCTTTATGCCCAAACCTATCTTTGGCGATAACGGTTCCGGGATGCACGTTCACCAGTCTATCTGGAAAGATGGTCAACCCCTATTCGCCGGGGATAAATACGCCGGACTTAGCCAAATGGCACTGTACTACATCGGTGGTTTGCTTAGACACGCTCCCGCGCTCTTAGCTTTAACTAACCCCACCACCAACTCTTACAAGCGTCTCGTCCCCGGTTTTGAGGCCCCGGTAAATCTGGCCTACTCCCAAGGTAATCGCTCCGCTTCGATTCGGATTCCTTTATCGGGAAGCAACCCGAAAGCCAAACGTTTAGAATTCCGTTGTCCTGACGCCACTTCTAACCCCTACCTCGCTTTTGCCGCCATGCTCTGTGCCGGTATTGATGGGATTAAAAATCAAATTGAACCGGGGGAACCTCTCGATGTGGATATCTACGAACTCAGCCCCGAAGAATTGTCAAAAATACCCTCTACCCCCGGTTCTCTAGAAGCAGCTCTGGAAAGTCTCGAAAAAGATCACGCTTTCTTGACCGATTCTGGTGTCTTTACCGAAGACTTTATCCACAACTGGATCACCTACAAACTCGATAACGAAGTTAACCCGATGCGCTTACGTCCCCACCCCTACGAGTTCTCTCTCTACTACGATGTCTAAGGTTTGATTGACTAATCATTAATCCTAGGGTAGGCCTTTGCCTGCCTTTTTTTTGGGAATCAGCAAGAGAGTAGGGAGCGGGGGAGATGGGATAATAAATAAAAGCTGAATCCTGAATACTGAATAGTGACTCCTGAATACTGAATACTGAGTAACTGCCCAATCAAACAACAATCTTAAGCTTTATCCCCTCAGTCCTCAACAGTGATAGAATTGCCGTCATAGCTAGGGGTGTCTGGGATAATCAGGCTGAGAAAGACCCTTAGAACCTGAGACTGGGTAATTCCAGCGTAGGGAAGCTGTTTACAGAGGAAATAAAATTATGAGACAAGAATGGGTTGCCCCCCGGCGCGGACAAGCAAATGTATCGCAAATGCACTACGCCCGTCAGGGGATAATTACCGAAGAGATGACGTATGTGGCAAAACGGGAAAATCTCTCTCCCGAATTGATTCGCAGCGAAATCGCCCGAGGAAGACTGATTATTCCCGCTAATATCAATCACCTCAACCTCGAACCTATGGCGATCGGTATTGCTTCTAAGTGTAAAGTTAATGCTAATATCGGGGCTTCACCCAACTCCTCGAATATTAACGAAGAACTGGAAAAATTACACCTAGCGGTCAAATACGGCGCGGATACGGTGATGGATCTTTCCACTGGTGGCGGTAATTTGGACGAAATTCGCACCGCGATTATCAATGCTTCTCCCGTCCCCATCGGTACTGTACCCATCTATCAAGCGGTGGAAAGTGTTCACGGCAATATTGAAAAACTCACCGCCGAAGATTTCCTCCACATTATCGAAAAACACGCCCAGCAAGGGGTAGATTACATGACGATTCACGCGGGAATCCTCATCGAACACCTGCCTTTAGTCAAAACTCGTCTGACCGGGATTGTCTCCCGGGGCGGTGGTATTATTGCTAAGTGGATGTTATACCACCACAAGCAAAATCCTCTCTACACCCATTTCGATGAAATTATCGAGATTTTCAAGCGTTATGACGTTTCTTTTAGTCTCGGTGACTCCCTGCGTCCCGGTTGTACCCACGATGCTTCCGATGCGGCCCAATTAGCGGAATTGAAAACCCTCGGCCAACTGACGCGTCGCGGTTGGGAACACGATGTACAGGTGATGGTGGAAGGACCGGGCCATGTTCCCATGGACCAAATTGAGTTTAATGTGAAAAAACAGATGGAGGAGTGTAGCGAAGCACCTTTCTATGTTCTTGGTCCCCTTGTCACCGATATTGCCCCCGGATACGATCATATCACTTCGGCGATCGGGGCGGCTCTGGCGGGTTGGTACGGGACGGCGATGTTATGTTATGTCACCCCGAAAGAACATCTCGGTTTACCCAACGCTGAAGATGTGCGAAATGGCTTAATTGCCTACAAAATAGCGGCTCATGCGGCAGATATCGCCCGTCATCGTCCAGGGGCGCGGGATCGTGACGACGAACTCTCCATAGCTCGTTATAATTTCGATTGGAATCGTCAATTTCAGTTATCGTTGGATCCCGATCGCGCTAAGGAATACCACGATGAGACTTTACCCGCAGATATCTATAAGACTGCGGAGTTTTGTTCGATGTGTGGACCGAAATTCTGTCCCATGCAAACTAAAGTCGATGCCGATGCGATTACGGAATTAGAGAAGTTTCTCGCTAGTCAGAATCAAGACAATTTAACCCCGGTTTAAAGGGGAGTTATGGGAAGGGCTGATTTGATTTCAGCCCCATTCCTAGGATAGAAGTCAAAATTCTGGGAATAGCCGCCGATTTTTTGACTAATTGACCCGTTTTTCTAGATATTGACCGATCATCAATTCTTGACCGGCGCGAGAGATAATAGTTTGTCGGGTGCGATATTGTTGACCGATGAGTTTAATTTCTTCTTCAAAGACAGAACCGGCGTATTCTGTTCTCAGACAGAGAGTAGAGGGGTTAGGAAAGGTATAAATAGCGCTAACGGGTTTATCCGTCGCAAATCCCCGATCGCGATAGAGAATATTATCTAAAATACCGAATATAGTCGAACCGTTGGAGGGTTTTTTACTCTGGGGACGGAGATAATTACTTTGCCAAGTCACTTCCGTACCACCTAATAGAACTGTATCTTCCAGATTATGTAAACAGGCCAGTTGAATTAATGGTTCGCTGCCTTGGGGTAAATATTTAATCTCGATGGCGCTGATAACTTCTTGGGGTTCCGTTTCTTGGGTGAGGGTGTAATAACGTCTCTGGGATTGCCAGCGTCCTTCTGTCTGCTTAAAAAAGGCTAAAGCCAAAGTTTCTAGCGATAATTGGGCGGTTTGAATTAATGTCATAGAAATAAAACCTTTCCTGTTTTTTGGGAGAGCAGATTTGTTATCCTTTGTCAAGAGTTTGCCAGAGAACTGTTACACATCTTAATACAATTATAACTCTGCATGGAAATTAAGTGGTAGGGGTGTTGAGAGAGATAATTGGGAAAAAGCCGCATAGATACAGCAGTTACAGGGAAAAAACGGGATAAGATTGCTAAAACCTGCGAGCTTATCCTAGTTACTTCCATTTACCCTTATCTATCGATTAATTCTGTCAAATTGGCTACAGTGAGGCCGAGGTGATTCCCCCAACCCCTTTTTTACCTGTTACTTTTCATCCGATCTGCCCGGTCTTGCTATTGTTAAAAATATAGAACCTCCGAACAAAGTCTCAACTCCGTGCAGTTAAAACAAGTAATCATCGCCCATAAGGCCAACCATCCCCAAAGTAAAGCATGGGCGGAAAAATGCGCTAAACAGTTAGAAGCCCGTCAGTGTAAAGTTTTAATGGGACCCAGTGGCTTTAAAGATAATCCCTATCCAGTATTTTTAGCCTCAGCATCGGAAAAAATCGACCTCGCCATCGTTTTGGGCGGAGATGGAACCATTTTAGCCGCCGCTCGCTATTTAGCTCACGAAGACATTCCAATTTTAGCGGTGAATGTCGGCGGCCATCTGGGATTTTTAACGGAACCTTTTGAGATTTTCCAAGATACGGAGACGGTCTGGGAGCGTTTACAATCCGATCACTATGCGGTACAACAACGGATGATGTTAAAGGCCAGAATCTATGAAGGGGATAAAAGAAACCCCCAGGCAGTGAGCGAGGCATTTTATGCCCTGAATGAGATGTGCGTGAAACCCGCTAGTATCGATAGGATGCCCACCTCAATCCTCGAAATCGAAGTGGACGGGGAAATAGTAGATCAGTACCAAGGGGACGGACTATTAGTGGCTACTCCCACGGGGTCCACCTGTTACACCGCTTCCGCTAATGGTCCGATTATACACCCCGGCATGGAAGCGATCGCTGTCACGCCGATTTGTCCCTTGAGTCTTTCCAGTCGGCCGATTGTCATTCCCCCGGCATCTCTGGTCAGTATTTGGCCCCTAGGAGACTACGAATTAAACACTAAACTCTGGATGGATGGTGCTTTAGCCACTTCCATTTGGCCCGGGCAATGGGTGGGAGTTACCAAAGCTGAAAAATTCGCCCAATTTATTATCCTGCGGGAAAGCTATTCTTTTTATCAGACTCTACAGGAAAAATTGCAATGGGCCGGGGCGAGAATTCATTATGATGGCAATCGTCATAATTAGGGTTTGCGGCAAAAAGTTTTTCGTGGGGACAGGGTGTGGGGTGTAGGGTGTAGGGTGTAGGGTTTTACCGATTTTGAGGACGTTCGGCGAGCTCAGTCGAGCCGGGGTCAATTACCTAATTTTCAGGGAAAAAGTCCCTGAATTTTCCCCCCAATCACTCCAAAGGTCGGCACTTTTTGAGGTCAAAAAAGTCTAAAAACCTTATCCAACAAGGTTTTTAGATTTATTGAACAAGCCCTAAGTATATCTTCTAAAATTGGTCATTACCTCCGATTTTATCAGTCAATCTAGGCTTTTGGGGGTAGAACCCCCCAAACCCAGAAGCGCATTTGCTGATTGTCGGTATTTCTGCAAGAGAGGGTCAAAAGTTGTCAAAATATTTGACAAAGTTGCCCCTTTATGGTAGGAAATTGGGTTATTCTTGTCCTGTAAATTTTAAATTTCATCCCATCCTGTTAAGCCAGAAGACATAACATAACTGGTAACAGTTGCTTCAAAAAAGTTAGCTTTGGTGTGGCCTTCTTTTTTGGTATCGGAAAAGCGTTCCAGATGGTTATAGGGACTTTTGTTATACTTTTCTTCCCTGTATAAAGGCTCAAGTCCGATCGCTTTTAGCCGAATATTAGCGAGGTATTTGGTGTACTGTTCGGTACTGTATTCGGTAATACCTAAAATGTCGTTACCAACGATGTGATTTGTCCAGCGACATTCGTGTTTAACGGCACTATCGAACATCTCATAAATCTGTTCAACAGAATGGGGAAAAATTGCCATGGCTTCGGGAATAAGTTTCTGATACAAACGGACGTGACTTAATTCGTCCCGGTTGATCATTTTGAAAACGTCAGCACTACCAGACATTAGCTGTCGAGAAGCGAGATTATAAAAAAAGATAAAGCCGTTGTAAAAATACAAACTCTCCAGCAAATAATCGGCAAGAAGGGCGATAAAATAGCTTTCAGTAGTTTGTTTGTCGATGTATTCCTGGTAGATACTAGCAATAAATTCACAGCGATCCTTGAGAACTTTATCGGTGCGCCAAAAGTCATAAACTTCTCCTCTGCGATCCGAGGGAATAATCGTTTCAATTAAGTATTGATAACTTTGATTGTGCATGGCCTCTTGAGAAATTTGTTCCGCCATACAAAGACTAATTTCTGGCGCAGTGACGCTACCTTTTAGGTGGGGAATATTACAGGTTTGCACGGAATCAAGAAAAGTTAGATAGGACAAAATACCATCATAAGCATATCTTTCTTCGTCGGTAAGATGCCCGTATTCAGTCACGTCTTGAGTGATATCTAAGCGTTGCGGAATCCAGAAATTTTCCCGCATTTGTTGATATAAACCCACCGCCCAGGTGTAGCGGACATCGTTTAACTGCATCAGGTTGGTGGTGTTACCAAACCAGATCGAACGGTTTTCGATCGCATCATCTCCCGCCGGATTGAAGATCGGGGAAATGGGCATCGAATGGCAAGAATTAACTAAATGTAAGGACATGATTACTTGGATATTATGGCACTTTTAGGTTATAATATATTTTCGGTAAAAAGTCAAATGTTTTGATTAGGGATAAATTCAAAATCTAGGGCTTCTGCCAAAGTAAGTGGGCAAACCTTCGGAAATTTCTCTAGGTTTATACCTGTTTCAATAGCGGCTTTTTTCTGTCTTCATTATAGCATTTTTAAAATTATCTTCTGTTAAGCTGTTCAGCCTCTAAATAGCCTATAATAGAAACAGTAACCTAGTCAACTACCAATAGTTAGCCAGCCCCTAATCACTTGAATTCCGAACAAAAAAGAACCTTTAACTGATAACTGATAACTGATAACTGATAAGTTAGGATCATGTGCTACGAGAATCCCAGAATATCAGCGCGTCGATGGATCGAGTCTCTATAAAAGCCAGTTCGAGAGTTTGAATGCTCAGGGTGCTGCCAGAGCAGCAATGCCGACCCCTAGTTTAGAATGGGTTTGTAGGAGGAACGAGAAATACTCAAGAATCTGATTGAAATTGGTAGTGCTAAACAAGTAATGAGGCTCTTCCGAACTTGTCATGTAAAATTAAATAAAAAACAGACAATTATTGCTGACCAATAAAACAATAATTTATCTTTAAAAGCTCACTATGCTTGCAATACAGCAATTTATTGGTTAAAATATAAACAGCCAAGACC
>NZ_JBLZRT010000122.1:0-3220 GCF_048564745.1 Microcystis sp. | reverse complement strand
CCCCACACCCCACACCCCACACCCATCCCTAAGCGCCGCAATTCCGGAGATTATATAAAAAAACACCCAGAACAATCGAGGTGATGGACAATACTAAAGGTTGTGTAGGTCATCAGAAAAGCCCTGTCAGGGTAAAATACTATGAAACTAGCGTCACGAGTCAATCAAGTCACCCCCTCCCTTACCCTAGCTATCGACTCTCTGGCCAAGGAAATGAAGAAAAACGGCGAAGATGTCTGTAGTTTTAGTGCCGGGGAGCCAGATTTCGACACACCCATTCACATCAAAGCTGCCGCGAAAAAGGCCCTGGATGAGGGGAAAACTCGCTATGGACCGGCTGCCGGAGAACCGGGGTTAAGAAAAGCGATCGCCGAGAAATTGCTGCGGGATAATCAACTAGCATACAATGCCGATAATGTCATCGTTACCAATGGCGGTAAACAGTCTCTCTATAATCTAATCATGGCGTTAATTGAAGCGGGGGACGAAGTAATTATTCCCGCACCCTACTGGTTGAGTTATCCTGAAATGGTGACGTTAGCGGGGGGAACATCGGTTATAGTCAACACTAGCCTAGAGAATCAGTATAAAATCACCCCCGAACAGCTAGAAGCGGCAATTACGCCGAAAACTAAATTATTTGTTCTCAATTCCCCCTCTAATCCCACCGGTATTGTCTATACTCCCGAAGAAATCGCAGCTTTAGCAAAAATTGTGGTTGAAAAGGATATTTTAGTGGTTTCTGATGAAATTTACGAGAAAATCCTCTACGATGGCGCAATTCACCGCAGTATCGCTTCTTTTGGTCCGCAAATCTTTCAGCGCAGTATTATTAGTAATGGTTTTGCTAAAGCTTTCTCGATGACGGGGTGGCGCGTCGGTTACATAGCAGGACCGGTGGAAATTGTCAAGGCCATGACTAAGATCCAAGGTCATAGTACCTCTAATGTCTGCACTTTTGCCCAGTACGGTGCGATCGCTGCTTTAGAGAGTCCCCAAGATTGCATCGAGGAAATGGTCAAAGCTTTTAGCGAGCGCCGACAGTATATTTTAGAACGAGTGCGAGCAATCCCCGGACTCAATTGTCCTACTCCCAACGGTGCTTTTTATGTGTTTATCGATATTAGTCAAACTGGTTTAAAATCACGGGATTTTTGTCAGAAACTCCTAGAAACCCAAAAAGTAGCCGCTATCCCCGGTATTGCTTTCGGTGCTGATGATTGTATTCGTCTTTCCTATGCTACAGACCTAAAGACGATTGAAAAAGGATTCGATCGCATTGATCAGTTTATCGGCACTTTGTAGGATGATTACTGCGTCTGTTAGGGTGAATTTTGTTCGCCCTTTTTTTTCGGGTTTTAACGAACTTGAACTATAAAACAGGGAATGTACTTCCTAAAGGCCCTTCTGGGGACTTTCCCTAGGGGCTTTTGTTAAGTTACATTAAGCCCTAGAATAAAATCCTAGGGAGTTAGGCGAAATTCGCTCGATCGCTCGGTCTTATCCGCTTCTTAGCTGAGATAGACAAAAGATAGCGCATCGAGAAACAGAAAACTTGAGCTACTCAAGCCTTCGTCAATACTGCCCTTGTCATCTATCTTGAGTTATAACCTAGTGTCCCAAACCCTACCTAAACCTGCCCTAAAAAGAGAATTTTTGCCATTTACCCTACAGGATATCCGTCTAGCTATCCCGGCCCGTTGCTTCCAATCAAGCGTTTTTCGCTCTTTAGCTTACTTTTTTTTTGATATTGGCATTATTACCCTACTTTACTGGATAACTTACCAGATTAATCAAGCATGGTTCTTCCCCCTTTTTTGGTTTATGCAGGGAACCATGTTTTGGGCCTTATTTGTCGTCGGTCACGATTGCGGTCACGGTTCCTTTTCCCGTTATCGTTGGTTAAATAACTTAATCGGTCATCTCAGTCATACTCCCATTCTCGTACCTTTCCACGGTTGGCGCATCAGTCATCGCACCCATCACGCTAATACTGGTAATATCGACACCGATGAAAGTTGGTATCCCGTCACGGAAACCCAGTATAACAATATGGCCTGGTACGAAAAATTAGCTCGTTTTCAGCTAATTTTATTTGTTTACCCCCTTTATCTTTTCCGTCGTTCCCCTAATAAACAGGGGTCCCATTTTATGCCCGAAAGCCCCCTCTTTCGCCCCTCGGAACGGTGGCAGGTACTGACTAGCACCGTTTGCTGTACCTTTATGTTAGGTCTATTAATCGGGGTTGGTGTTAGCCAAGGCTTTTGGTTTCTGTTTAACTACTACATCATGCCCTATATCGTCTTTGTGGTTTGGTTAGACCTGGTGACATTCCTACACCACACCGAAGATGATATTCCCTGGTATCGCGGTCAAGACTGGTACTTTCTCAAAGGGGCGCTTTCTACCATCGATCGCGATTATGGCATCTTTAATCCCATCCATCACCAAATTGGTACTCACGTCGCCCATCATATTTTTATCACTATTCCCCACTATCATCTCCAAGAAGCAACCGAGGCTATCCGTCCCGTCTTAGGAGACTATTATCGCGTCTCGAAAGAACCGATTTTCAAATCTCTCTGGCGGTCCTACCGCAATTGTCATTTTGTCAGCGACCAAGGCAGCAAGGTTTTTTACCGCAAAAACTGATCCTATCTTAGCTATGAGGAGAAAACGGCAGAAAAATCTGCCTCCTCCTCATGTGTCAAAATGTTAGAAAATTCCCTACCGCTTCTAATTCATTACCTTAAGTTTAAGGATGTTCCAGTTCCCTACACTTTTGCTTGATTCATCTTTACATCTGACAACGCCCAATTATTTGTAGGATGGGTTAGCGGTAGCGTAACATGAGCGGGCGTTGGGTTTCATGCTTCAACCCAACCTTATGCAATGGTTCGCCAAAATCAGCCTTGGCAGCTTCCTGACAATTTATAGCCTCTCTGTTCCTAGAGATTCACTCCTTCCTAGTTTTGACTCTCCCCCGCTAACCGCTCGCGCGGTGTAGCGGGGGATTCTCGGTTCTTAGGCTCTTGACTAGATCAAACAGGTTTAACCGGTCGATCCCCGTCAAATCGCCTCCGCAAGCGTTTTCTAACACGGTCAGTCCGACAGCGTTTTTTCCTCGGTTCTCGATTACCTTTGCTGATGCCGTATCTCTCGGTTCAATGTGACCGCAAGAATCACACCGGTGAACTCTTTCCGATAACGACTTTTTGCC
>NZ_JBLZRT010000121.1:0-7875 GCF_048564745.1 Microcystis sp. | reverse complement strand
ACGACGGCGGAAAATCGGGTTATTAGTGATTAATTTCTCGTATTCGTCCACTTTGGGGTCAAAATAGTCACAGAAATCCTCGCACTTATCCACCCATCCGTAGGGTAAATCCACCGCCACGCCACCAATACGGAAATAATTATTATTAATTAACCGCATTCCCGTGGCAGCTTCCCAGAGGTCATAAATCATCTCCCGTTCCCGGAAAATGTAGAAAAAGGGAGTTTGTGCGCCTACATCCGCCATAGCTGAAAGCATTTTAATCAACTTGTCGCCACAAAACAAACCCTAAGGCGACAGGAGCAAAAAAAATCTATGAATTTCTGGCAAAAACATAAAGCGGATATTGACGTGATTTGCCGCATCATCACCACTTTAACTGCCTTGGCTAGTTTGGGTGTTCAGGTGGGGGAGTTAAAGATTCCCCAAAGCGAGATTCTTCCCCCTATGACTGAGGTTCAGGTGGAAGCAGGGAAAAAGACTCACCCCCACTAGAGAAGATAAATGCTAGGGATTGAAGCACATTAGCTGAAATAAAGGCCGATGTGCTTTTTTCATGAGACTAGGCCAAAACGAGGGTGAGTTAATAAGATAACCCACCCTGAAGGAGATTTAGCGATCAACTGACCCCATAATAATATCAATACTGCCTAAAATCGCCATAATATCGGCAACTTTTACCCCTTTGAGGATATGAGGCAGAATTTGAAGATTATTAAAATCGGCGGCCCGAATTTTCCAACGGCAGCGATAATATCGGCATTTATCTGCCGCTGTTTGCTAGTAATACCTGGCCAAATTTAGTTACTATCGTCAGCGTTTTTCTCATCTTGGTGGGTGTTTGGTGTTTTACTGCTCATCAGTTAACCCAATTACCGGCGATCGCTAATTTAATTACCAGTCACGGCAGCCACTTTGTCCCCTGTGTACTGATCGGTTTGGGTGTATTTATAATCAAGGAAAGTCTTCCCCTCGCTTTCTTGGCCCTATCCTTAAGCTATGGATGGGCGCTTTTCCAGCAGCAAGCAGAATCTATTTAATTTTTGATTCAATACAAATACATTTAAAAAGAGATTTTAGATTTTTTCCATACCATCTATAACTCAAGTGCCATAGAATAACATCATCTTCTCAAGCGCTCACCTTGAAACGGACCCCCAGTCATCTCGATCATGTTATTTTTTCTCAAATCACCAGTGACGGAAAGCAAGACCAGCATTACACCGAAAAAAGTCAATCCCAATCGAGTCCGCGATCATCTGGCCAATGAACGCACCTATCTGTCTTGGATGCGAACAGCGATCGCATTAATGGGTTTTGGTATGGTTATCCTGCGTTTACGGGCCTTTCATCCTCCTCTGGTTCCCCGGCCCGGTTATGGCTGGAAATTAGGCTTAATGTTTGCTTTAGTGGGTTTATTGACCGTATTTTTGACCACGGCCCATTATTTTACAGTCAGACGAGATATAGATGAAGATACCTATGAACCAGCCGATCGATGGGTGGTACTATTTAGTTTAGCGATCGTTATTCTCGGTGCGGGAATTATCTATTTTGTCGCCACCAGTCCCGATCTGTTGATGGGTAGTATGTTGACTTTCGAGTGAACTATGGGGGTTAGGTGGGTTGGAGTAAGCGCCAACTGACCGTGACTAGAATAGTATAAAGCAGTATTTTTAGGGCATTTTTGGGGAAATATTCCGATAATCTTGCTCCCACTACCACCCCCGGTATCCCACCCAACCAGATAGGAAGTACCAGATTCCAATCTACTGTTCCTAATCCCAGATGACCGATGGAAGTACAGGTTAAGAGGATGGAAGCTTGCGATAGATCTGTACCGACTAATTTGCGAGAATCAAGCTGAAAAAAGGTCATCAAGACCAATGCAAATAAGGAACCACTGGAAATACTGGTTAAACCGACCAAATAGCCTAAAACTGCCCCCAATATCGTTGTTTTTATCTGACCAGAGCGAGTGGTTAAATCTAATTTTGGCCAAGACCAAGGGGACAAATCGGGAAAAAATAAGGAGATTAGTAGTTCTAGGGCCGCTAGGACAGTCACGATCATCAAGACAAGACCGATGATAGGAGGCAACCATTGATCGAGATTGAGGGAGCTATTCTGCTGAAAATAGCGAAAACCGACTAATCCTAACAGAGAACCGGGTACACTGCCAATTACTAGCCATTTTACCACTTCTAACTCGATCGTTTGCTGTTGCCAGTGACGAACAGTGCCGACCACTTTCATCAATCCGGCCGCTACCACATCGGAACCCACTGCGGTGGTAGCGGGAACCTGAAATACAAAGATTAATAGGGGTGTAATCAAGGATGAACCGCCAATTCCCGTTAATCCCACGACAATTCCGATAAAAAAGCTAAATATTGTCAATAAAGAATAGTCCATTTTTGCCTCAGTTGTCTCTTTTCTCCGGTGCGTTTCTGGTGGTTAAGAGACAAAATTGATTAATTAAGCCTTTAGAACCGACTAAAAGAGCGAAAAAAAGTAATATTAAGCTTTTATCGCTGTTTAATCTTTTTAGTCTCTGTTTACAACCAGTAATCTCCCGAATCGAAACTTAATTTTCTTGCTATCTTGTAAAATGTAAGTGTATTTTAATACGATTGAGATTAAATCATGGTTAAAATACGGTCAAACCCTATACATTTTTTGCCAGAGGATTAACCACCGTGAGTATCATCATCGAGCAGGTATCGAAACAATTCGGCACCTTTACCGCTTTAGACAACATCAACCTAGAGATCAAATCGAATCGTCTGGTGGCACTGCTGGGACCGTCCGGTTCGGGAAAAACCACTCTCCTGAGAGCGATCGCAGGATTAGAACCCCCCGACACAGGCAAAATTATCATCAACGGCAAAGACACAACCCATTTAAATGTCAGAAAAAGGAATATTGGCTTTGTTTTTCAGCATTATGCGCTTTTTAAACATCTGACGGTGCGTCAGAATATCGCTTTCGGTTTAAATATTCGCAAAGCTGCCCCCGACTACATTCAAAAACGAGTGGACAGTCTCTTGAGTTTAATTCAATTGCAGGGATTGGGCGATCGCTATCCGGCCCAACTATCTGGGGGTCAACGTCAACGGGTTGCCCTGGCCCGGGCTTTAGCGGTGGAACCGGAAGTATTATTATTAGATGAGCCTTTTGGGGCCTTGGATGCCAAAGTTAGAAAAGAGCTGCGGGTTTGGTTGCGGCAGTTACACGAGGAGGTCCATGTCACCAGTGTTTTTGTCACCCACGACCAAGAGGAAGCCATGGAAGTGGCCGACGAGATCGTAATTTTTAATGAGGGTAAAATCGAACAGGTGGGGACTCCCGATCAGGTGTACGATCATCCTGCCTCTCCTTTTGTGATGAGTTTTATCGGCCGGGTGAATGTTTTACCACCGACCTCGGCTGCACTATTCGAGCAGCTCGGAGGGGGTACTAACGGAGTTAAGATTTTCATTCGTCCCCACGACCTAGAAATTCTCTCTTCTCCCAATGGGTCTAGTATTGCGGCAAAAGTCGAGCGTATTATCCATCTGGGTTGGGCCATCGATGTGGAGTTAATTCTACCGGATCGCTCTCTCCTGATTGCCCATCTGAATCGAGAACAACTGGATCAACTGCACCTCAAAGTCGGGGAACAAGTTTATGTTCGTCCTCGGGATGCTCGCGTTTTTGCCTAAAAGTCAGCTTTATTGTTAGCACCTGACGAAAGTCCTAATAGGTGTAGGGTCATGAATGCACAAGGCTGCTACTAGCTTCGCATCATGTACCTGCACACCCTTAGGAGTCTTATGCAAATAAGACTAAATCCGTTGAGTATAGGCTACTTATTCTTCCTCATTTTCAATAATCTTGGGTTGAAATTTAGTCAACAGTTGATTATAAATATTTTGATCAAGTGCTAGGGTCATTTTTCTTTCGGTTAGACTGAACTTTTTGGGTGTGTTACTGCTTAACTTAAACCAGCGATTTTAACCAACTGTACCAAGCATCTAAACCTTCTCCTGTGGTAGCGGAAACTTGAAAAACTTTCAGATTGGGATTAACTTGATAGGCATAATCTAAACAGCGATCGAGGTTAAAATTAACGTAGGGTAGTAGGTCTATTTTTGTCAAGATCATGACTTGAGAAGCGTGGAACATATAGGGATATTTAATCGGTTTATCTTCTCCTTCGGTGACGGAAAGAATGACGACTTTGGCATTTTCTCCCAAATCAAATAAAGCAGGACAAACTAGATTACCGACATTTTCGATCATGACTAAAGAATTCATCGGTGGATCGAGTTCGATTAATCCTCTCTCTACCATTGATGCTTCTAAATGACAACCTGTTCCGGTGTTAATTTGGATAACCTGACAACCGGTTTCACTAATTTTTTGAGCATCATTAGCTGTAGCTTGATCTCCCTCAATCACACTGATAGGAATAGCGGTTTTTAAATCGGCAATTGTGCGAGTTAACAGGGTAGTTTTTCCCGAACCGGGGGAAGAAACCAGATTAAGGGCAACAGTTTTTCTACCCTTCAACCAACCGCGATTTTGTGCCGCTAACAGATTATTTTTTGCCAGCAGATTTTGCTCAACTTGGAGAATGTTACCATGAATTTGAGCGTGAATTTCTGCGGGATGGGGATGCTCATGATCGTGATCGTGATGGCTATGACTAATAACAGTACCATCGGCTAAAATATGTTCATGGGTTCCCGTTTGCGGATTAGTTACCGTCACTTCCGAGTTATCAGAACAACCACAGGTTACACACATAAGGATTCTGTCTCCAACGATTTAAGATTTAATTCTTGACCCTGTAAAATGATTATATTACGACTACCACATCGATCGCAGATGCCGTAGGGATATTCTAGTTCTAGCTCATTTCCGCAATCTTGGCACTGTCCTAAACCGGAAATTTCCAGAATCTCTAACATTGCCCCCTCTATAGTAGTACCTTGACAACAGGTATCAAAACAAAAAGCGATCGATTCTGGCATAATTGCCGTTAGTTTACCAATCTCTAACACCACGCGCTTAACTTTCATTCCTCGGGAATGTTCTAAGGCAAGTTCGATAATATTTTGGGTGATTCCTAGTTCGTGCATTTTCAGTTATCAGTTATCAGTTATCAGTTATCAGTTATCAGGGAACAGGGAACAGGGAAATTTCAACTAAAACCCCAAAACCCCAACTATTTGAGGGTTCAAAACAGCAAAAATAAGGATTAAATTGCCTAAAATCTGTAAATAGACCATTTAATTGATTATTATTCATTTTTAATTCTCCTGACTACTGACTACTGACTACTGACTCCTGACTTCTAACCCTAACAACAAACTTTTTCAGCAAACCCTAATTAACATATTCTCGGTAATTGTTCACCGACTAACATATCGAGAATCCTTTTAGTGCCGAAAGGGGTTTTTAAGTAAACTAAATTGGGGGGAGAAGCGACGACTTCCCCGATAGAAGCGGCATTTTTACCGTCAGGATGGGAACGCATCACTGCTAAAACGCGATTTTCCGCCTCCGGAGGCACGACAAGGACTAATTTGCCCTCATTTGCCAGATAAAGCGGTTCTAAACCCAATAATTCGCACATTCCTCGCACTTCTTCCCGGATGGGGATCGCCGTTTCCTGTACCTGTATTCCCACCCCTGAACTTTGGGCAAATTCGTTTAAAACCGTGGCTAATCCGCCTCTAGTGGCATCCCGCATCGCTTTAACTTCCGGGCAAACGGCCAGAATTGCAGAAATTAAAGAATTCAGGGCTTGACAATCGCTTTCGATTGTGCATTGCAGGTCTAATTCGCCCCTAGCAATCAGAATGGCGGCTCCGTGATCCCCCAGAAAACCGTTAATCAAAATGCGATCGCCAACTTGTAAATTATTCGCCCCGGAATTGATTCCAGCCGGAATTACTCCCACTCCAGAGGTATTAATAAATATTTGATCTCCTTGTCCCTTGGGAACGACTTTTGTATCCCCGGTGACGATTTTTACTGCTGCTTTTTCGGCGGCTATTTTCATGCTCGTAACGATGGTTTTTAGTGTGTCGATAGATAAACCTTCTTCGAGGATAAAACTACAACTGAGATAGAGAGGAATTGCCCCACCGACAGCCAAATCATTAACGGTTCCATTGACTGCTAAACTGCCAATATCACCCCCCGGAAAGAAGAGGGGAGAAACCACATAGGAATCGGTGGTAAATGCCAAGCGATCGCCTATTCCAGCTAAATCTTTAATTTCAAATCGGGCTTGATCTTCAAGGGTTGCCAGTAGGTTATTATCAAAATTATTCACAAATATCTCATTAATTAAATCCCGCATTGCGCTGCCACCGCTGCCATGGGAGAGAGTGATATTTGTGTCGGTAATTTTTGTTTTTTTTAATCTTAAAGAAGCTGAAGGAGTGCTAGTCATAAGTGAGGTAGGAAGTTTTCATTTTGGCGAGTCGGTGGTCGATAGCAAATTAGGTTAAACTTTATCTTGATCAGAAACGCTGTCATAGCTTACGGATAGATTAGCTTAATGGGTTTCTGGTATTTCTCGCACTTTTTCTACAGTTAAGTCCAAGGCTTGAGCAATTTGTTCTACCGTTAAACCTAAAGCCAATAAACGCGGCACAGATTCTAGTTTACCTTCCAGTTTACCTTCCAGTTTACCTTCTTCTCGAACGTCTTGAAAATAACGGGTTTGTTTCAGTTCATCTAAACTAAACATGGCTTCTATCTCCCGGCGACTTAGACGTGGTAATTTATAAATAAGGATCGTTTCTATTAATTGTAGGAGGTTTTGCGGTTGGGTAAATTCAGTTCGCACTCGTTCAATAAGTTGTTTGGCTGTTGCCACTGCTTGATTTTCTTTAGCAATAATTAATTTTATAGTGGCAATACCGAGGGAATCTTGATTAATATCATCTAGTTCATCTAAATAGATTCGCGTCACTCTCCCAGATGTCAATAAGTCTTGATAACGTACAACCTGATCTGATTCTACCCGACGATGGGGATAAATGACCACCCCGCGCCAATCATTGTTAAAAGCAGTTTTACTGAGATATAAGAAGATTTCAGCAAAGAAACGGCCATAAAAATTCTGATCATCTTGAAATTGCACCTCGCAGAAATAAATAGGAATGCTAGGATCGGTAATATTGGGCAAAAATACGCCATCAATACGAAAAGCTAGTTGCTTGATTTCGACGGAATCAAAGCGGTAATTCTCTGCTTCTCTGGGGGAAAGATTGATTAATTCAAAGAAAATTGACGGATAAAATTGAAAAAGATCATAAAAAATACTGTCGGTTTTCATGCCCGGACTTGTGGTGTAAACTATGCAAAAATATAGAGATAGAGAGTTTTACTACTAATTAGCCTGATTATAGCAGTTATCTTTGCCAAAACCAATGCTAAAAGCCGATCCGGGAAAAGCTAAGTAGGTAGGTGTTAAAAGTTGTCAGATACCCCCCTTATTAAGCTATCCCTTATAGGGATCTTTCTTAACAATTTTTGCAGTAAGCACTCCAACCCTTATCCTGACTTGATTTCAGTTTTTTCTTTGTCAGTAAGGGTGTCAACAAGGAATATTACAGATTGTTAACCGAGTCTTGAAAGCCATGTGCGACAAAGGTTTGAAATGTTAAGAAAGATGTGACTAAAGGACAGCTTATTAAGGGGGGATTAAGGGGGGATCCCCCCGCCTATCGGCACCCCCCTTATCAAGCTATCCCTTATAGGGATCTTTCTTAACAATTTTTGCAGTAAGCACTCCAACCCTTATCCTGACTTGATTTCAGTTTTTTCTTTGTCAGTAAGGGTGTCAACAAGGAATATTACAAATTGTTAACC